>JALLOM010000037.1 GCA_027717865.1 Acidobacteria bacterium AH-259-O06
TGTTGTCGAGCTCTTTAGACGGACAATCCAGGGGGTGCTTTCCGAGTCCGAACCTGACAAAGGTCCATTCTTGTTTGGTGCCGTCAACTGGGGCTACACAGCGGGCCGCGGAGGGAGATTGGTGAGCTTCTACGGCTGGCGCGGTAACTCTGTAATCCTGTGTAGGACGGCCAAGAATCCGTGGCTTGGGATTATTATCCCAGAATCATCAAGTGAAGCTCTTGTCCGCCAGTCGTTTTTTGAAGAGATTGAACCCGATCTTCTGCTCGACATCCTTTCTGCTCTCGAAGGTAGATTTGGGAAGATCTCGGGTTGTTCAAATGAGGAAATCTGGAGGGATTTGACACAAGCAGCGGGACTGACAGCAGGATTCTTAACACCTTTAAGCGGAAGTGATAGTGGATAGGATTACTTTATATTCTTCTGCACACGAACCCTTGCGATTGGTCCTCAGGTGAATCATCATTACGTACTGTGAAAGAGGCACCGAAGGGACAACAGAAGAGCCTTTATGACACCAAAAGCAATCAGGCCCACGTCACGAAAGAACTCTGGCAGGCAGCGGTCAATCTTCGGGGCTCGATTGAGCCCGCCGACTACAAGCGCTACGTGCTTCCCGTCATCTTCCTCCGCTACCTTTCGCTGAGATACGAGAAGCGACGCACGGAGTTGTATCTCGTACTGCTTCCTTTCGTTCTCAATTCGAGCGTCACTGGAATCGGCCAGTCGCCACATGGGCGCAACCCGAGTCAGGACGAAAACTCTCGCGGAAAAGGAGTCTTCAAGACCGAGAAACCCGGCCTCGAGGTCGTTTGGAAAAAGTCGCTGGGATCGGGGTACTCCAGGGTTGTGGTCGTCGAAGGCCGTGCCATCACCATGTTCTCCGATGGCGAGTTCGACCACCTGGTGGCCCTGGACGCGGCCACGGGTGAGGAGATCTGGCGCTACAAGATCGCCACCACTTACCGCGGGCACGACGGCTCGGACGACGGACCCATCTCGACACCCACCGTGGATGAAGGCGTCATCTACGGCCTCGGGCGGAAGGGTCATCTCTTCGCCGTGCGCTTCGCCAACGGCAGGGAGATCTGGTCCAAGAAGATCCACGAGGAATTGGGTGCCAAGGCCCCTTTCTTGGGGTTCGCTACCACTCCCATCATCGAGGCTGAGGTGCTGGTTGTCCAGATGGGCGGTCCCGACGGGCGCTCCATTTGCGGCTTCAACAAGAAGACAGGGGAGCGCCTGTGGTCCATCGGGGACGACAAGGTGGGCTACCAGTCGTCGGCGGTACTGACCCTGGCCGGCCAGCGGCAGGTGGTCGCCGTGAGCAACCAGGTTATAATGGGAATCCTCCCCCAGACTGGCGAATTGCTATGGAAGTACCAGCACAGTACGAGCGAGCTGGACGGCTCCTCCCAGCCCATCCCCCTGGGTGAGGACAAATTCCTTTTGACGTCCAGCTTCAGTGAGTACTGGAGCAACGCAGCCCTCTACCAGGTCAAAAAGACCGAGGACGGGTTCGCCGTCGAGGAAATCTGGCGAAGCAACGCCCTCAAGCGCAGCTTTGCCGTGCCGGTTCTCTACGGGAAGCATCTCTACGGGTTCAACGGACGGTTTCTGACCTGTGTCGATCCCGCCACCGGTAAGGAGGTCTGGAAGTCGCGGCCACCGGGAGGGCGAGGCCTCATCCTGGTAGACGGGCATCTGGTGATCTTTGCCCCGAAAGGCGTGGTGGTGGTGGTGGTGGCGAGCCCGGAGGGCTACAGGGAGAAGGCCAGGCTCCAGATCTCGGATCGTGGCAGCTTCACATCGCCCACCTTCGCCGACGGCAGGATATTTGTCCGCAACCTCACCCACATCGCCAGCATTGGGGTAAGCGAAGCGGCTGAGGTCGCCGAGCTCGCGCCGGACGAGTCCAAATCGGCTTTTAGGGAAAGCGAGTTCGGAGCCTTCGTCCGCACGGTGCAAGCCGCGGAGGACAAAAAAACGCTGATCGATGAGTTCATGCACTCACACGAGGAATTCCCCATCATTGAAGAGGACAGGCTCGTCCATTTCGTCTACCGCGGCGAGGTGGAAGACATCGCCATTCGCGGAACCATGATCGACTTTTACGCCCCAGACCCCATGGAACGCATTGAGGGGACCGATTTTTATTACAGGTCGTACCTGCTGCCGCCGAACACCCGCTGGGACTATGCGTTCAACATCAACTTTGGGCGATTGACCCCCGACCCGCTCAACCCGCGCCGCTCCCAATCTCCATGGGGAGAAAAGTCTGAACTGGCGATGCCCGGTTGGGTGTCTCCGAAGCACATCGAGGAGCCAACAGGGAAGCGGGGAAGGGTCGAAAGCTTCAACTTCAAGAGCGAGATCCGAGGCAACGAGCGGCAGGTCAAGGTGTACCTTCCGCCCGGCTACAACGAGGGGGAGGAACGATATCCCCTCCTCATCGTCAACAACGATTTCCAGGCCCTGAAATCCGGCAAGATGGATCATTCCCTGGACAACCTGATCGGGAAGAGTGTGGCTCCGGTCATCGTGGCTTTCGTGGCCGCCTTTTCCTGGACCGATACCACGTGGCAAGAGTACGAGTACGGTGGGCCAGCAACCGAGAAGTACGCACAGATGCTCGCCGAAGAGTTGGTGCCCCATCTCGACGAAAAGTACCGGACCATCGCTGGAGCCCACGCCAGGGCGATCATGGGCAACTGGCTGGGAGGCCTAATATCCCTCTACGCCGCTTTGCACCATCCCCAGGTCTTTGGCAAGGTGGCGGTCCAGTCCCTGCAGCTGTTACGGCCGGTGGGCGATGAGGTGTTGTCGCTGGTTCGCGGCCAAGAGAAACAAGCCGTGCAGTTCTACGTGGACTGGGACCGCTATGACTTCAGGAGTACCGAATTTGAGACATTCGATCTTCGGGAGGACAGTCGAAAGTTCGCCGATTTGTTGAAAGAAAAAGGATATAGCTTCGCCGGCGGTGAATTTGCTGACGGTCCCGGTTGGGGAAGCTGGCGGGTTCGCACGGACAAGATCCTGGAGGCGTTTTTTCGTCTGAAAGCGAAGAACTGAAGAGGCGACGCGGACTCCGTAGCAACCGGGCGACCAGGCCGCTGTGATGGCTCAGGAAGTGAGCAGCAGGATTAGACACCGACGCAATTGATCCTCGTGCAGAACTGGTTCGACGAACTCAAGCGCCTCGTCACAAATATGGTGGCTAGAATCGACCCATCCATCCTCCCTACCATAAATCTCCGTAACCTTCTGCATAACAATGACTTCTGCTTCTATTGTCGACCTGAATACCGTCACATGGACGTATAGTCGGCATACCGGACTAGTGATTTTCGCTCAGCGGCAAGAGGACGAGATGGGCGTTACACGGCCAAGTGGCCGACGCCTCAGGGCGGAACTCATTCCACCGTTCCAACGCGCCGGTCGACGAGAGAGAACTCATCCGGCATTTCGGCTGCCAATCGAGCTCAAGCCAGAGCCGAGTTCTGCGAGCGAGTCAACCGCGTGGCTAAATGCACCCGCGGGGCTCAACCCATTGATTAACGGGACCCAACCCTGACGAGCGGTTTCAGCTGCCCCCTTTCTGGAGCCGTGTCGTAATCTGGTATCGAAAGAACGATTTCCGGCGATCTCAAGGACTTGGTGGCCAGGGGCGTAGACCGGGTGAGATGACGGAATTACTCTGGGAGCCAGGCGCGTGGGTGGTATATTGGGGACGCGGGATGACTATCTCTATTCCCTTTGGCGAGATCGGCCTCGCAGCATATCTGGATGCATCGCGGCGAGGGTAAGGTGCTGAGAACTGAGTGAGGTTTGAAGAAGCGCGGATTTTGGGTTTGTCCCTGATCGGGATGGGCAGCGCTTCCTGGCGGCGTATCTGCTTATCGAGACTTGTATACTTCAGAGTTAGACCCACTGTGAACAACTTGGAGACGAACCCGACGCGGAGAATCATTGATGTCTTCCTCGATGAGGCTGGCTACACACGGCCAGATCTCGTCAATCAACAGCAGCCTGTCTTCGTTCTGGCCAGCAGCGTTGTCGATGAGGCCGAGGCCATCTGGGACAGACCCCCAAGAAGAGAGGGAGGGACAACAAGGGCGTAAGGCATTTAACTCACCCTCGTGACCGCTCGCTCCTGCTCTTCCAAGTAGGCTTTAAACAGGATGTTGACGTCTTTCCAAAACCTCTTCCATTTGAGCGGGTCTCTCTGCTGCTCTCGGTATCGCCTGAACATCAACTTGGTAGCCATGCCAAAAGCGATTCTCTTGTCTCTCAACTCTTGGTCCAAGTCTAAAACCGCGACATAGAGCCCGGATCGCTCATGCCCGGCCCACCGGCTTAGAGGAACCGGCACCTCAAGAATTGGTCGGTGCGCCAAAGTTAAGGTGGAATCCTGCCCTTGAAAAAGGGAGAGCTTCGTCACCGACTTTCCACTGGTGGCCTCCAGTTGGTAGACCTCTTTGACGTCCCAGCCGCCGGACTGCGCGTACAGTCGGGCTCGCTTCTCGTGGCCCTCGGGCCTAGTCCTCGGTGGAGACCCAAATCCGGATGCCGACCTTTTTGCCTTCACTCCGGCTTCTTTTGAGACTTTTCGATTCAGCCAGGAACTGTTGGTGGGCGTCCAGTGCAGTTGGATTCGACTGCTGTGCCGGGCCACAAATTGGGGGACGGGCGGAGCCTTGTGGGCGCTTAGGTTGTCCAGGATCAGATGAATGCGCCCTTGGGGCCACTCCCGCAGCACGACCTCCCGCAGAAACGCGCGGCAGTGCTCGCTCGTCTTGCTGGGCGCCGAACGGCCCGCGGCCCGACCACGGTAGGAGGGATACCTGGCCACCATCAACAGCCATCGAGCAGTTGGATCTCGTAGGAGTATCCCTGCTCGGTGAGGAATAGCTTGCGGTGATGTGCGAACTCCTCTTCGCGTGTCTCCTGAGAGACCAGTGTGAAGAAGTGCGCTGTGCGTCCGTCCTGCTTGGGCCTCAGAATGCGGCCTAGGCGCTGGGCCTCTTCCTGCCTGGAACCGAACGTGCCGGATACCTGGATCAAGACATCGGCGTTGGGCAGATCTATGGCGAAGTTCCCGACTTTCGAGAGCACGAGACAGTGCAGCTCTCCTCGGCGAAAGGAATCGTAGATACGATCCCGTTCGCGCTGGACGGTCTGGCCAGTGATGAGAGGCGCGCCTATCTCTTTCGCGATGGCTTCGACCTGGGTGAGGTACCCGCCCAGAACAAGAATGCGGCCGTCCGAAAATCGATTGAGCAAGTCACGGAGATGAAGAATCTTCGCCGGGTTCTCGGACGCGATGCGGAACTGTGCCCGCCGGTCTGCAAGGGCATACTCCATTCGAAGCTCGGCGCCCATCGGCACGCGCACCTCCACACATGTGGAAGTCGCGATCCAGGCCTGCCGTTCCAGATCCTTCCATGGCATGTCAAAACGCTTGGGGCCGATGAGCGCGAACACGTCTCCCTCCCGGCCGTCCTCGCGGACCAGCGTCGCGGTGAGACCCAATCTCCGGCGAGCTTGTAGGTCCGCCGTGGCTCTGAAGACCGGCGCCGGCAACAGGTGCACCTCGTCGTAGATGATGAGCCCCCAAGATCGCGCCCTGAATAGCTCGAGGTGGGGGAACTCGCTCGCTCTATCTGCCCGCCAGGTGAGGATCTGGTAGGTGGTCAGTGTTACAGGACCGGTGTTCTTCTGCTCGCCGGTGTATTCTGCGATGTCATCCGCCCTGAGCGTCGTCTTGTCGAGTAGCTCGCGGCGCCACTGCTTCACGGCCGTCAAGCTGGTGCTCAGTACCAGCGTAGTCTGTCCGATCATCTCCATCGCTGCGATTCCCACGATGGTCTTGCCGGCACCACAAGGAAGCACCACTACCCCGCTTCCACCGCGCTCGGACCCGGCGATGTAGAATGATTCCGTGGCCTGCCGCTGATAGTCACGAACCCGAAACGAGGCGCCCGAGGCGGTGGTCATTCGCAGGTCGAGCGCGAGGGGTTCTCCGGCCACGTAGCCGGCAACATCCTCTGCGGGGAATCCGGCGCCAACCAGCGTCTGCTTGAGGATTCCTCGTGTGGCCGGATCGAGGCGAAAACTTGTTCCGTTGATGCGGTCGGTCAGGTACCGGCCCACGTCTCTATCCCGTGCGAGACGCTCGGCGGTCGCCTCATCGTGACAAGTGCAACGCAGTGCTTCGCCATCACGGGAGAGGACCACGCGCCCATAGCGTGCCGCTAGGTCTGTGACTTCCCGTTCGATGTTGGGCGGGACACCGTAGCGAGAGTGCTGGCGAAGGGCCTCTACCATTTGCTGCGCGGTAACGCCGGTCGCGCGGGCATTCCAGATAGACAACGGTGTCAGCCGGTAGGTGTGCAGGTGCTCCGGACTCTTGATGAGCTCGGCAAACGGCGCGAGAGCGATACGGGCTTCCTCAGCTCCTGGCGAGTGTACGTCCAGAAGCACCGTGGCATCGCTCTGGACAATGAGTGCGTTTTCGGCGGATGTTGCCATGTCCTACGCCTCGGAAGGCCGGGCGTCAGAACCTTTGGCTCGTTTCGCCCGGCGAGGCTTCGGCGTTAACGGCTCGCCTGCGGACAAGAGATAACCGACGTCTCGCAGACGACGCCGGAAGGCCGATTCCGAGGAGGCTGGCACAACTAGGTGCCGTTCTCCCGCCCGCATGCAGTATTTCCGTGTTCTCGAATCGTTGGCGATGAAGGCGGCCAGCGAAGGCTCGTCACACTCGACGAGACGAGCCATTCCTCGGTCGTGGATGCGAGCGCAGCGGTTGGCCGAATCCTTGAGCAGTCGGATAACTGTGTCCGGGAGCGGCGCGCCACTTCGCGCTTCCAGAAATTCCTGGACCTCAGCCACCGACCGACCTTGATCCACAGCAGACAGGAGCTTGCTCGCGTCGAGCTTCCACACAACGTCCGAGACACTAACGCCGTAGGCGTCCAGTGCGAGGCGATCCCCTTGCTCAAGCCCTTCGCCAATTCCGGCGATCTCGAGGTTTGAGAGAACCCTCAGAACCGGCTTCACTTCTATCGGAGCGAGCGTGTAGGCGGACTCCATGCCCAGGCAGTATGCGCCCAAGGCATTGATGCGGAAAAACATGAGCCCGTCGTAGCGGCTGAAGTACGGGAGATCGCCAGTTCCCCATATGCTGAGGTAGTCTCGTCGGGCTCCTTCGGGAGGTATGAATGCGACGTCGACCAAACCGAGCGTCGCGGCGTATTCCAGGAGCAGGCAAAGAAGGTACCGTTCATCGAGGATCCGCTCACCGTTGTCGTAACCAAGCGAGCCGTACTGCAGCTCGCCGATGTACAGGTTCCAGGCGTTTCGCGTCACGGCGAAGCCACCCTTCGAGGCCCGGATAAACCTGAAGAACTCCTCGGTGGCGATCCAGCGTTGCTCTGGGCATCCGCCCAGTGTGGCCGAGACTGCGTCACGCCGCGAGGCGACGGCCGTGAGGCCTCGCTTGCCTTTGCCGGTTTGTCCCTTGAGGCAATCGATCCGCGATAGCTCGTCGAGAATCGTCGTGTCGGTCCACTTGGCCCATAGCCTGCGGATCGTGTCTGCCGCGGGTTCGGACAGAGCTTTCCGGCCGGCTTTGGTCAGCCGTAGACGCCTTCCCGAAAGCTGGGCGAGTTTGCCGGCCTGAACGATCAGGGGCCAGGCAAAGGAACGGATGGGCCCTGCATTCCTGTCGCAGTACCTGTCCGTCGGGGGTTCGTACGGATAGAAATCGCCGTCTTCTAGGATCGCGGTGATCGCCTTTATTGTCGCCGTGGTTGGCTTTCGAGTCTTATCACTCACGGCGACCTTTCCCGCGTCAACGAGACGAAGGATGGAACGGAGTTCCCGCTGCGCCGGCCGCTCCGACTCGCGCAACGTCAGGGGGACCGCCTCCGTACCCTTCTCCGTTTTCCTGGTCTTTCCGTTCCAGTGTTCATAGGGTCGATCGTATGCGGCTGGAAGTTGATCCAACGACTTCACCTTTGCTTTGGCAGGACGTGGAACGAATGCCTTGAGCCTCTTCTTGAGATCAGCGGGCATGACGCCGTTTCCATAGAAGAAGAATCGCAATGGTGTGGGCTTCTCATTCCGGCGGTAGCCATTGATGGAGCCCCAAGCTGGGTCGCGTCCATATTTGGAGCGGAAGCAGTCGGCAGAAAACGTCGTTCCTCCAGAGTGCACCACCTCGGCCACGGCGGCTCGCTGTAATTGGTCGAGGCTCTGCCACACGGTGCGAAGCCGATCGCCTTCCAGATGCCCCACAATGAGCTCAACGAGCTCTGCTTTGCGGGTCGGTGCGCGAGATCCTGTGAGCAGTACGAGCTTCTTGAGCTCGTCCACATTCCTGTACTCCGAAAGGGCCGTGGCCAGAGTGGGAATCCAATTATCGACATGATGTCGCTTCATTCGTCCTCCGATTGTCTCGATGGCCAGCGTGCCTTCGCACGCTCCAGGAAGGTCGGTTCGACACGCTTAGGAGCGTCGGACACGATCTCCTCGAATCCGGCCATGAATCCTTTCTTGCAAGAGTGCCGCTCGCGACCATCGACGACGGCTTTCCAGTCGTCTTCGAGCCCAGCCTTCGCGTAGAATCTCTTGGCGCGCTCGATGTTGTCGAGAGCTGGTAGTACTTGCTCTTGCCGACATTAACGATCCGCATGCGGAGCGCCCGGTACACTCTGGCCGCCAGGCCGGGATGGGACCGTTCGAGCTTGCGCGCCAAGGGCTCGGTCTTGTAGTGGCTAAATCCTCCAGCTCTTCGTCCGTGGCCTCCATGGCCTTCTCATGCCAGGCCTTCTTCCCCTTGGCGGGCACATAGCGCATCAGCTCCTTGTATGTGAACGTGCTCGGATGCTCCCGAAACTCGGCCCAGGCAGATTCGAGCGCATCCTCAGCTCGGCCGAGCTGGGCCAGAAGATCCCGCTTCATTTCAGGAAGCTCGTGATCGGCAAACGAACTCCTGCGATCCGACCGCGCGACCTCCAGTCCGCGTTCGACCCAGGCGAAGGTGCCATCGAGGTGCCCCCGAGACTCCATGGTCTGTTCGAGTGGATCGATGTGCTTGTGCTTTCTCGCACTCACGATACTCCTTCCTCAGTGGACGAACTTGTTGTCCTCCTCTCCCTCGTCATCGAACTCGTCGTCAGCGGATCCTGGAGGACCAATCCCCAGGTTCGGGATCTAGTCTTACACGATCTGTGTGACGCTGTCAGCACGCGGAATGGGGCCGATCTGGCGCAAGTTCAATGTTCTCAATGCTTAGAGAATAAGCAGGAACTACACCGAAGGCAGCGGTGCTCTGAGCGCCGCCTCCAAAAGTGAAAACTTGAGCAAATATTGAGTTTTGGACCGGGCGAAAACCGGGACGAAACTTTGACCGTTTTTGACAGCTGTTTCCCGCCAGCCTGCGCCGAATGGCTTCTCACGTTAGTCTTCCTGTCGGATCAGCACTGAACCTACAACCCTCCGGTTAGTTTAATGCAGGTCTTGTATCTTGTTGGTTCTTCGTCCTTCTTGCTCGGGTCAGACCATGGTGTTCCATGGTATTCGGCGTCAAATTGTTTCGGTGCCTGCTTTCATTCTGGGCCTTCTTTTTCCTTATCGACTATGTACATCGGCTTCGCCTTTTTCAATACCTTTCTTTGCTCGTTTGTAAGCCCATCGAGGAGGCTGCGGATGGTTGCAAAGAGCAGTTATCGACAGCTAAGCGAAGACATGTCAGTTTCCGAGAAGGGCGTTACACGGCCAAGTGACCCGGCGCTCGAATCGATAATCCACTCGATCCGAGCGGCAGAACTTGTCGTCGAGGTCACCGACTTCCCGAGTAAGGGCCGATTATGCTCCAAAAACAAACCTCGCGCTGATTCAGACTGATCAGATTTCAACTTCTGGTTAGAAGCCCAGTTCCTGATCAGCAGGAATGCATACCTCCATCGAAGCCTTTGTAAGCAGCATTCGCGTGCCGGTGAGGCTCGGGTCGGCATGCCACGCAGAACGCTTCGTCAGGATGCTCGCAGGGACTGGTCCTTATGTTGTATCCTGCCCAGTATCTCGGCTTGAGGCCAAACTCGGATGGTTTCACCGAGCATGCTGCGCGACGACGAAAGGACTGCAAAAACAGGGCGCCTCAAGGGGTTTGAGGACCAGTCCCAAATTCTGTGACGGCGGGGAAACACCCGTGCTAGCTTGCCTCTGCTATGCCAAGAACCACGAAGAAACTGCTTGTCTACCTGGATCAGAACTTCATCAGCGAGATGTCCAAGGCTGACGTGAACGATCGTGTCAAACCAGAGTTCAAAGAACTCTACCAGCTGCTCCATGAGGGATTCATTGATGAGAAACTCGTGGTTCCGGCGTCATGGTTCCACGACGTCGAAACAAGCCTTGCTCCCAACCTCAAAGAGAGAATCGTCTCGTACCAAAACTATCTCGGCCAAGTAGACTTGCATTTGCCTGATCACGTCAGAAACTACCAGATCGGACGATACCTACAAGCCTTCCTCGGCAAGACTGACGCGAACCCCTTTGCCATCAAGATCGCGTTTCGGGACGACCCGGACCAACGAACAAAGATGTTCAACATCACCGTCGACTCGCAGCTCGAACGGCTTGATTACAAAAGCGGCAGGCTCAAGACCGCACAGACATTGGAAGAGATCCGACAAGGCATCGTGGCAGAGAAGATCAAGTATGAAGAGCAGATGGAGAAGGAACTAGCGGCACAGAAGGACTACTTTCTCAGCACAGCATTGATGTATTACGGCCACCTCTGCACCGACCCGCACAAGGAACTCGTCGCATTCGCCAACGCACCAGTCTTCCGGACGATTCCCGTCATCAGCATCTACTCGCGCCTGTGGTCAGCCGTCCTCACCAAGTTCCCGGACCGCCTCATCAAACCTAGCGACTCGACCGACATCGACGTACTTTCCACTTACCTCCCCTACTTTGACGTGATAGGCACCGACGCGTTCATGGCGGGACAAGTCAAGAGCCTCAGCATCGACCAAGAATTCAACGTCCGCGTGTATAACGCCAAAACAGCAAGCCTGAACTCCTTCCGAGACTTCGTGGAAACCTGCGTCAGAAATACGGCTCCGGTAAATCGTCCCGTTCTGTCCGTGTTCGTCCTGGCAGCACCGAGCGTCAAGGAACACGCCTTCAAATTCTTTTATGACCTCGGCATGTCATCACGAGAGTTCCGAGAGCCGGAGTGGGTGGACATCTACGGGTTCGACGACGGCAACATGCCACGATACCAACTCCGGCAAGCGCCGCACCGCGAAGTCCCGTTCTACGGCCTCCAGGAAGTACACCCCCTCAAGGTCACGCCGGGAACCACCCATGAGGAGATCCTCTCGATCTGCCGCAACTACTGCAAAGCAGACAAATTCCTCCTCATCGACCACTACCAAAAGCTCCCCAAACACTTCCTCCTCGGGGTAGCTATGGGATGCGACGCCGGCCGGGACACCATCTTCGGCTACCGCATCTACAACAAAACGGCCTGAATTGCAGGGCCCCTTTGATATCGCCTAGCTCTACACTACGGGGAGCTGTCTTAAGCGGATTCCTTGCGCCCCTTTTCACAGAAGTGCCACGCTTGTTTCCGTGGGATATCTGCGGACGCGCTGGACAACGCTATACTAGGGATGTGAGCGAATACCTCAATGCGTCCCGCGTCCTGTTCATCCTTGGGGCGGGCGCATCTGCACATCTCGGCATTCCGACGACGATCGCCCTTCGCGAAAAACTCTGTGATGAGGCGCCAGAAGGCCGGGTAGCTGCGGAACTCCATCAATCAGCCGCGTACCGGTTCAGAGTCGCCGAGGACGATATCAACATTGAAGACTTCCTTGAGCATCTCTACGAACTGCAGTTACTATTGTGGCTCGCCCGTCGCAGCTCGGTTCCAAAGTTGCTGCCGAACCTCACATCGAACTCCCCTGTCCTCGCCTCCGCAGATGCAACGCTGAAACGCGTCCAACGACGCGTATATCAACTGCTTCACGATACATGCGGTGACTGTTCTGGAAGGAAGGTGGACGCTTTATGGCGCCCCATTCTGGCCCCCCTCTCCTCGCGCCAGCCAGTAATCCCAATCTTCACGCTGAACTATGACTGGAGTTTCGAAAAGCTGGCGATCGAGAAAATGAATCGGTATCAACTGGTTGACGGCTTTGAGCTTCTGGGCGGCACGTGGGATGCCGACCGTTTCGCGAAAATCTTGCCGACGCCTGGCAAGACAAACCTCGCGTTATTCAAGCTTCACGGCTCGACAAACTGGCTTCCCGGCGGCCCTGTCAAGTCCGTGGGCCACTTTCCGCAGGAATCGGAATCTGATGTGGAGGATGGTCTGCCACCTCATTATTTCGAGATGGTCTACCCTGGTCACGCACATGAAGCCTGGTTCGGCAAGGAATCGTGGCAGCGGCTGAGCGACTCAAGCGGCATATTCGGGTCATGGAACGAGAGGGAGCCATACAAAACACTTCACGCGTATTTCCATGAGGTAGCGCGGCGTGCTCAGCTGATTGTAGTAATCGGTTACGCCTTTCATGATGACCGCGTAAATGTCGAAATTGTTGAAGCGGTGAATGCGGATGAGCGCACCAGGGTGTTGGTTGTCGATCCAGGCATCACGCGTTACGTGAAAGCGTCAGGCGCGACTCACCAGGAGCCGTCCTTCCATTTCTTAACATTCGGTCCTCTCGAAAGCGATTGGTCGCGCTTCGATTGGTTGAGGGGTCGATTCGGAGATAGGCGGATAACGACAGAGCTAGTGGATGCGATTTGCTCAGCTGTCTGCAAGGGCTGATGAGGACCTACGGACCGCAGGATCCGAGGTGTGACGCGTTTTTGGACGGAAGGCGACATCCGGAAAAAGACAATGAATGAGGGTTGGTGGAGTATACTAAGCAAAGAAATGGCTATTAGGCGATCTGGCTGGACTTACCTCTTGCTGCCATTATTCCTGCTCTTCGTGATAGGCGGTGCAGTGGAAATAGTACATCCACTGGAGGAGGCTCGTCACGCACCACACGTCCATCACGAGCATTCGGGCACCGTCTACCACGAGCCCCTGGCTTGTGAAGCGGATGGTCACCATCTGCACTTCTGCACCCACTCGCAGAAGCTAATGCCAGCATTGGTTGTGGTCCGGTGTGTGCTGATTGCACCGGCAGAAAATGCCGTAGCGGTATTTACTGACGAACCCGTATTTTCTCCACTCCCAGCTGTTTTGCCACGCGCTCCTCCCCAGACTTGATTAGTTCCTGGGATCGTTAAGATACCTTTCATTCCATTCTTCATTTTTTGAAGCTTTAAAGAGGGATTTCTATGCACAAGCGTGTAGCAAATATTTTGCCGGTTTTATTGTTATACCTTATGCCGCTTGGAGTTGTTGAAGCGGGCGCAGGTCAGGCGGACTCGCCTGAAACAACCGGTACGCTCCAGGGCAAGGTCACACTGAAGACTAAGGGTACCCCGATCCATAATGCGGCCGTCATAATTATTGAACTGGGTCGTACCGCTGAGACTGACAACAACGGAAGTTATGAGTTCCAGCAGGTTCCACCGGGCAATTACGATGTTGTGACTAGTCTGCCTGGCCTAAGCTCGGAAATGCAAACTGTGGAAATAGCAGCCGGCGCCACGGTTACCTTGGATTTTCAACTCAGCGTTGTAGCACTGAGCTACGAAATTACGGTCACCACAAGCGGCCGCCAGCAGAGTACTTTCGAGTCTTTCCAAACAGTCAATACCCTGGATTCATTCGATCTTGCAGAGAAAATGACCACATCTATCGGTGAAATGCTGGAAAACCAGCCGGGTGTGGCCAAACGCAGTTTCGGTCCCGGGGCGGCACGACCGGTGATCCGGGGTTTTGATGGGGATCGCGTGCTGGTTCTCCAGGATGGAATCCGAACTGGATCGCTGGCCTCGCAATCCGGAGATCACGGTGAACCGATCGACGCTCTGAGTCTTGAAAGACTGGAGGTCGTTAAGGGACCAGCCACGCTGCTTTACGGCAGCAATGCGGTAGGAGGAGTGGTAAATGCCATTTCCAGGCACCAGCAGATCCATGAACATCCCCACGAGGGCGTGCGCGGCTACGTCTCAGGGGTCGGGGGTTCCACCAACGGGCACGCTGGTGGCAGCGCCGGGTTTGAGTACGGTGTCGGAAAATGGCTGGTGTGGGGCGGCGGCGGCGGTCAGAGAACGGGCGACTATGGCACCCCCGCCGGTGAGGTAGAAAACTCCAAAACGCGCATTAGCAATACATCACTGGGGGTTGGCTGGTATGGCCACAAAGCCTTTACCAGTGTCGGTTACAAGCTTGAAGATGGCCGTTACGGTGTTCCCTTCGCCGCAGAATTTGAAGCCGGGGAGGGCGAGGGGGAAGTCGGAGAAGCAGAGAAAGAATTAATTGATCTCGACTTCCGCCGACAGAATCTTCGATTCACGGGGGGCTTTCGTAACCTCAATTCCTTCTTCGACGAATTCCGCCTGTCGTTAGACCTCACCGATTGGAACCACAAGGAATTAGAAGGCAGCGAAGTTTCGACCGTGTTTGACAATAGACAGTTCGTATATCGTGGCATGTTCGAGCAGAAGAAAAGAGCGGTGCTATCTGGACGCTTTGGTTTCTGGGGGCTGCTTCGAGACTACGACGTCGCGGGCGAAGAAGCCTTGTCCCCTCCAGTGGACCAAAAAAACTTTGCACTCTTCGGCCTGGAGGAACTTGATTTTGAGCGGGTCAAACTGCAGTTCGGCGGACGGCTCGAACATACAAACTATGAACCCGTCGAGCTGGTGGAGCGGTCCTTTACAGGCTTTTCCGGTGCCGCGGGGGTGCGTGTCCCACTCTGGAAGAGTGGTGCTTTCGTGGCCAATTTTACCTATTCCTACCGAGCACCAGCCCTGGAGGAGCTTTACAATAACGGTCCACATTTAGGCATCTTGGCGTTCGAGATTGGAAATCCAAGCCTCGAACGAGAACTGAGTAACGGGATAGATCTCTCGCTTCGTCACTCAGGAAGCCGGCTGCGCGCCGAAGCCAGTTTCTTTTACTACGACATAGACGATTTCGTTTTTCTGGCTCCTACAGGAGAGATCAAAGACGGGTTGATCGCAGCGGAATACATGCAGGCTGACAGCCGGTATGTAGGTACGGAGATCGATCTGGACATTGGTCTGCACCCAAACCTTTGGTTGAAGCTTGGGCTGGATGCCGTCGATGCTCAACTGACTGACTCTGGCACTTCACTGCCCCGTATTCCTCCTGTGCGTGGGAGAGTTGGATTTTTGGTTCAACACAAGAATGTCAGCCTGAAACCTGAAGTGATCGTGGCAGCGGCTCAGGAAGATCTTTTTCCGACCGAAACCCGAACTGCCGGTTATACGGTGATCAATCTGATAGCATCCTACACCCTTCCCCAGCAGCACTACGTTCATCAATTTTCGTTTAACGTCTTCAACATTGGGGATCGCCTGTACCGCAACCACGTGTCTTTCATTAAGGATTTGGCTCCAGAAATTGGGCGCGGCGTGCGATTCACTTATACGGTAAGATTTTTCTAGGGTAATCGCCCACCCTTAGATGGCTTGTGAACACGTATAAAGTCGTCACCTCCAGGAGAATTTCGTGGACGATGAGCTGACAGACTACGGACGGGTAAGTGGCGAGCAGCTTACTAATTGGGGAGAGGACGGATTAAAAAAGGGCAATGTCGCCCTTTTCGACGGAAGGCGAAGGGGAGACTACAGTGGAGCCATCTCGTTCTAATTAGGCTTTATGCTGTCAGAATCTCAGCAGAAATTCTCGCACGTTGCACATTTGCACTGCATTTCCGAGGAGTGCCCACTCGGACGTATAGTCGGCTTACCGGAAACTGACCCGCTGCCAAACTCTCCCTGGAAAGGCCAGGTACACGCCGTGTACCTCGCCCAGGACCGCTTGCATCCGCCCGGGCGGGGAAGCCCCACACCATCCCGCCGAGGGGGAACTCAGCCACAAAAGCTGGCGGGGATCGTCGGCGGGAACTAGAACTATCTGTCGTTCAGCAGCGGACCAGACCCGCTCCCACAATGCCCACCCTTGGCTCTGCGCTCCATCTACCAATGCATTTCAGCCACCTCACTGCCCGCCGCCAGTACAAAGCATCCGTGGGCTCAACCCATACCCTCGAAACGCCTCCTGTCCGCCCTAAAAACTCCATCCGAAGGGAAGAAAGGCGCTCGCGCGCTTACGATCTCGGGGAAAGGGATGCCTTCCTGAATCAGCTCCAGGACGCTCTCCACAGGAATACGGGTGCCTGTAATGCAGGGTTTACCAAAATGAATCTTCGGATCGACGACGATTCGGTCTTTGTAGCCACCGCCCTTAAGACAAATTCTAGCACGATTTCACCGGTGGTATCCGTAGTCCGCGAATGCAGGGAACCCCACCCATCTGATTTGGATTGGTCGTGATTCTGGAGAACTTCATCTTCAGCGTCGGTTTAATCACCCA
>JALLOM010000370.1 GCA_027717865.1 Acidobacteria bacterium AH-259-O06
CCATGTCGGTTGGGATCTGAGTTTCCTTCTGTGGCTTTAGCACCTCCTTTCTTTTTTCTGCTTCGGCCTCTCTGGCCATTGTTTTGGTTTTGAACCAGGCTAGAGTGTACCTTTCGCCCTTGAGGGTGAAGTCGTACCTCCAGCCTTTTCCTTTTATTAAATAAACGCTCATAAAGGTCCTCCTTGTTGGGAAAAAATAGAGAACCCCTGAGCTTCACAGCGCCCAGTAACTGCCAGTTTTTGTAAACCCAGCTTGGGCTTTTGTGCAGAAACTGAGCGACCTCCTCAGGGGTCATTATGCCAGCTTGGCAAGTGGTGTCAATCTGCGCTTCTGTCATGGTCTTAGCATCAGCTCTCTTACCTTGGGCAGACGCTCTATCGCCTGATGAAGCCCTCTGACTTGGGCAATGTCCTCTAAGTGATGCAGCACCAAACACGTCAAGTAAACTCGCTCTGGAACCTCGATGATTCCTATTCTCTTGAGCTGTTTTTCTTGCCTCATTCTTTTTCTCGTGTCCTCGCCCCTTCGGGGCTGCGGGGAAACTCTCTACCCCGACGATAGGCATGCTGCGCTGAAGTTTCATCCCCCGACGGTCCTCTGTTTTGGTCGGTCCAGTCATCGTCGGGCCGAGCCAGGAACAGAACCCAACCACCTAACTCTCGTGATGGGGCTTGCTTTCCCATTAGAAGCTTCTTGATGAATTGGAACATCTTCCTCTCCTTTCTGTTGCGGGTTTCAACTCAGACTCGACCCACTTCAACAATTTGCGTCCACTGCCAGTCGGTTAGCGGTGCAGGAGCCTCATCAACTGGCTGCCTGGCGAGTCTTGTGGATTCCTTGTCCACTACAACATCACAAGAGTTTCCACTGTCTTTGAAGTTAAAGGTGAAGATTTTCTCTCTTTTCATGAGTATTTGTTCTCCTTTCATCACAAGTTTGAAGTTCGCAAAGTTAGCACCCTATTAGCACCCGTTCTGCTAAACATAACTTATTGAAAAATATACAAGTTACAGTAATATTTAGCAGATTAGCAGGGGGGTGCCATTTCTACCTTTTCCTGGCCTTTTGTACCCGGCATATATAGATGTATATATGCTCCCCTGAAAACTGCTAAAAATCGGCATAACCCATTTAAAATCACTAGTTACGTTTAGCAAACACCCTGCTAACACCCTGCTAACTATCTTTCCTCTGCACAGCCACATACCAGATTGCTCCTGTGCCAGTTTTACAGGACTTGATCTCTTTGGTTTGCCCAAGCCAAGCTAATACTTCAGTTAGTTCTGTGGTCTTCAAATGGCTGTACTGCAAGAGGCGAGACCTGCTGATCCCTGTGCTTCCAGCATCTTGGATAAGCACTCTTACCTTGTGGACTTTCTTGGCCCAGTAGCCAGGTTGGAACTCTTTAAGGATGAGAGGTTTCAGATCCTGCTTCAACCTTTCCACAAAATTGATTGCTAACTGGACTGAATCAGCAGAGATTGATTTCAAGTCTGGATCAGCTGTGGCCTCAAAGATGAAAGCAATCTTCCAGACATAGCCCTCCAGCCGTCCATAGTAAGGAGACAACAGTCCCATATCAGACTTTTTAAGTTCCCTCCGGTGTCTGGTATACCAATCCGAATAAACCTGCTTGGCTTTCTCAGTGGGTTCAAAAATGCCGGAGATCTTAGACAGCTCAGCCAGTTGCTTAGCCAGCTGCTCCTCAGCTTTCGTATCTCGTTTGGGAGTGATGGGAAGAAGTTTTGTCTCTTCATTTCCAGGAAAGAGCAGGAACCTGGCCAGGAAGCCACTCTGGATGTCACTTTCACTCATCCCTTCAACCAGCCATTCCCTGGTAGTGGCTCCAAGGATACAGAGAAAAGGTTCCTTGATTTTGAATCCATCCTGAGACAGTTGCTTGCTGTAAGCTTCAGGACAGTCGTAAAGTTCAGTGAACAGGCCAGCAAAGCCTCCCAGGTAATCTCTCTTTTTTGTCTGCTTCAGAAAGTCCCCAAACTCCTGGAAGGCTTTGATACCGCTCTTTTTCTTGTGAAGCTCCGTTAGAAGCCCTTCAGGAGTGCCATCATCAGCCAGGAAGAATCCATGGGGAAGCTTGAGTATTTTCTTCACCTTCTGAAGAATCCGGCGAAGCATATTGATGGCATGGGTTTTCCGAACCAGAGTGCTAATGCCAACAGAGACTGAGTAGATGTTGGGATGGAAGGTCAGATCACCAACTACGATTTTGCATTTTCTGCCGAGGATGATTCCTAGCCCAACTATTGCTGCTGCTAAGTGAAAGCCCAAAGGAGCCTCAGTGCGAGGAACTGCCCACCTCAAGTAGTCTTTGATGAACCCCTTGTGAGGGGTGGACCAACTACCCACCTTCAGGTCCTTCTTTAGATCAGCTGGCAGATGCTCAGGCGGAGCTGCTGTTGCACTTTTTGCTTTCTTGGCCTCCCTCTTTGGAGCCTCCTTCTTCGGAGCTGGCTTGGAAGAATCTGAGCAGCATTTGTTTCTCAGATCCGAAAGATCCACAAATTTTGGCTTAGTATCTTGAGTCATGCTTTCCTCCGCTCCTAACCGGGCCGCTCGGCCCCTGCTGGAAAGTCCTCCAGGTCAAAAGTCTTGGGCTTCTCTCTGCTCTTCAGCCAGGGCACCGCGCATTCCTGGATGAATGTCAAAAACTGGAGATCCGAACTGGCCGCTCGCTGCCTTCTTAGCCGATACTGCTTGAGGGCAGCTGAGACCTTGGCGCTCCTTGCGATTTTCCTGTGGGCGACCTTCCAGAGCAAACCCTCGTTGACGCCCAAAGAAGCGGCCAAGCTCGACCAGGTGCGAAACTGACGATATAGCCTCAGGATGGCCTGAGCCTCTTGACTGGGCTGCTTGATATGCTGGCGCTCAGATGTCTTCTTGCTGGCGATCTTACCGCCGGTAATGGATGGATTGAGGTTGCTCATAGACGCTTCAGATCGCCCCTCTCTGATCTCCGATCTCTCAGGTTTGAAGGCCATCCTGAGCCTCCTTTCTAAGTGTCTATATCCGTTGTGCCGCCGGACACGGTCGATACATTCAATGCAGCCACACCTGCAACGCCAAATTCTCCAATGTCTCGCGCTCTGCTTGCTCCGCAATGTCTGCTGTCTTCTCATTGTTTAGTCAATGTGATGATTCTCCTGATCGATGAGAACAAGCTCATCTAAAGCATTCCAAGCGATTAC
>JALLOM010000371.1 GCA_027717865.1 Acidobacteria bacterium AH-259-O06
AAGAAAAACCGACTTGCTTAGGAGGCTACCATTGGATGCCCGTTGCGTTGATCTTGGTAGTGGGAGATTCCCATGCGAAGTGTGAGCACCGTCACTGTCTCTTTCAGCGGCGAGGGCTAGAATCTTGCGGTCATGGAGTCGCATCAAAAGCGGGTGCTGACAATACTGGGGTTGGCCTTGAGGGACCTTGTCCAAGGCAATGGTCACAGCTGTGAAGCTCGGGCTTTCTTGTTTGGAGGCAACGAAGACTGCGCTTTTTGGTGCCACGTGGCGGGTCTTGATCCAGTGAGAGCCAGAAAATCACTGAGACGTCACCTCAGAAACTGTAAGTTTGCGACCAGCAGTGAGCGGGGAGGTGCTCGCTTCTGAAGTGAGAGAGGATAAACGTGTATAATGTGTATATCGTTGACCCATAATGATTTCCAATAATCCGGTAGAGAAAATGGTGAAATTGCCACCTGAGTTTTTGAAACATGTTGAGAGCGCAGCGCGAGAAAATCTTGACGAAGACCCGCTGGACGTCGCTCTCCGGGTAATTGAAAAATTCTCCTCCCAATCGGATGCACGCTTATTGGCCGAATATTTGGAAACCATTGAAGTCCCTGAGGGCGAAGATCCATTCCACATATTTGTAGAGCAAGCAGCCGAAGAAGTTGAAAGACTAAGAGAAGCCTCCAAAGAGGGATAACTGACTTTTGCATCAGGCGAGAAAAGAGAAGCGCTCAGACCTCCAACGAGCCGTTTCGTCTTGCCCTTACCTTCCGCTAGGGAAATTCGCCCCATTTATGATCTGGTGACAATCGTCACTGCCGCGCTTCTCAAATCCTGAATAGGATGTTTACCATGCAGGAATGCAGGTTGGGTGTGCTTTTTCTTTTTCTGAAGAGGTGATGGATGAGTAAAAAAGAAAAACTTACCCTGATCATTTCGCGTTCTGTCGACTCGCCTGCCCGTAGGTACAGGATCTCTCACGCGTTTCTTATGACGGTTGGAACTGCTCTGATTGTTCTTTTTTCTTCCTTCGTCTCATCCACACTGCATTACTATCGCATGTGGAAGAAGACCAGTGATTATCAACTCTTAAAAGTGGAAGCGGATCGGTTTCGTAAGGACAATGAGGCATTTCAACTAGCGACAGGGCAGCTCGGTGAAAAAATCTCGCTCCTGGAAGTCGCCTCCAAGAAGCTCGAAATCCTTTCTGGTATAAATCGAGAAGGTCTGGGTGGGGTTGGTGGTCCTTCCTCTTCTGATAATCCTCTGCTGAGTCTGGACGCACGATCTCTCATCCGGCATTTCAAGTCCTTGGAACGAAAACGTATTAGTCTGCATACCAAGTTGAGACAGCTGCAGGACATTTACAACACCGGCACCATTCTCTTGGCAGCCACGCCTGCGATTATGCCGGTGCGTGGGTATCCCTCCGGCCGATTTGGCTATCGACTCGATCCTTTTAGTGGAGAACGGCAGTTTCACCCCGGGATTGACATTTCCGCCCCTCGAGGAAACGCGGTCACTGCAACAGCGGATGCAGTCGTGGTTTTTGCCAGGCGAAAATTAGGATACGGAAAGCTGGTTGTGTTGGAGCACAGATTTGGCATCTCGACCCTTTATGGTCACTTGAACGGTTTCACGGTGAAGCGCGAGCAGAAAGTCAAAAAAGGGGATATTATTGGCTACGTTGGCTCAACAGGACGTACCACCGGTGCTCATCTTCACTATGAAGTTCGACTCAAAGGTCAGCCCCTGAACCCACTCCGTTTTTTCCGAGATTAGTGGACAGGCAGGCAGGATGGGAGAGGGAAGAGCAATGAAAGACACGAGAGAGCTTATGCGGGAAAAACTCAAGCAGACAAAAGATAAACTGGAGGATGTCACCTGTTATTACAGTTCGGGAGATGGCGAGCAGTATGAATGCGCTTTGACAGAGCTTCCTGCAGGGTCGTTGGAATCATTCCGGGCAAGGAGTCATAGGTACACTTACCTCCAGGAGCCCAGTGGTGACATTCGTGCTCGGCGAAACGAGGATGAGGACAATTATTTTTCCCGTTTCTCGGGTATCGTTTTAGATTAGAAGGGGTTCGAGGAAAATCGCAAGTCAGGGATGGATCGCTGCACTGGCGCCCAGCCGGGATCCGTGCTGCGTCCTCTCTGGTTCTATTTGACGAAGAAAGGAAAGTCTTTTACTCTGCGCCCATAGGGAAATGACCAAGTAAAAACGGCCAAAAAAAATGGCTAGAGAAAAATTGCTTGCAGGCTCTATCTATTGTGCTTGGTTGATATCTATTTTTATGGGGTCAGCAGAGGCGATTCCACAATTCAACTCAGGAGGGGGCCGATCCACATTATCAAACTTATTGGACAGTTGGAAGCCATACACTGTCGAAGAAGAGATTAAGATCGCCGGCTATCTGAGACGGAAAACACAATCCTATCTGCAATTAGTGGAAGGGCTTGGTCCATGGAGTTTTGAGAATAGGCCTGATATTGATGAAGAAAGTGCCGTTCTTCTGGATCTCAAGATAAACGACCTCAAGGTGTCCTTGAAGGAAATGATAGCAACCCTGAAGCTTATTGAGAGGCTTAGTAAGCAGCGCCCGGGCGATTATGCCAAAAGTGCACCTCTTCTATGGCTCACTGTCGTAAAAGACATTTCAACTGAGAAAGGAAACGCAAGGGATTTAGACAGAGTCGGGTTAGTCAAATCTAATTGGGCCAACATCGTAGATATCGCACTTCCAAGACTATTTTCACGGATACTGGAGTCAAGGCTTACCGAATTATTAAGAGAAGAGGAAAAAGAGTAAGCCCCAATTCGGTGTCAATTCAATATCCTTCACAGACAAGCTTGGATTCGCCCCAATCTCGTCTGTCTGATTCTCTTGAACCCGAGAGGTGTCTGATGCCGGTGGACGAATTCATCCGCTGCCTTGTAAAGCCTTTGTTATTGCTTTTCTGATCGTATAAATGGCGATGCCCATCCATACAATATTCACGAAAGCAGAAGGAAAGGCTCCGTAGTGGATGGTATTAACGATGAGAAAAACGCTACCTCCGATATTGAGCAGTTGGTAGGCAGTCGAGTTGCCCTCTACCCTTCTTGCTGAGACTAATGCATAAGCGAAAAGAAGCGCTGCTGCCCCGATCCATCCGATGATGTCGATCAAAGTATCGTTGTTCATTATCATGGCTCCTCTCCTGTACC
>JALLOM010000372.1 GCA_027717865.1 Acidobacteria bacterium AH-259-O06
CGTGCCAGCCGTCCCGGCGATACATCGGCGCCTGACTTCGTTAAACAATGGGTGAGATATGGAGCCAGTCTGCGGGCCCCTCAATTCATGGTGTTGGGAGGAAAGGCCCGAGCACTCCTGAAGGGACGCTATGCTGTCTCGAGTGAAGACATCCGTTCTCTGGCCAAGCCCGTGCTGCGCCACCGCATCCTCACCAACTTCCATGCGGAGTCGGATGGGATCACGCCCGAAGATATCATCGATCGACTCCTGCAAACGGTTGCGCCTCCCCAATCCGGACTTTAAAGCGGAACTAAAATGCCGAGCACCCAAGTTTCAAACCGATTCATTGATCCGCAGATTCTGTCCAGAATCAGCAATCTGCAGTTGGTCGCTAAGACAGTGGTGGAAGGATTCCTGGCGGGATTACATCGCTCCCCCTATCACGGCTTCAGCCTGGACTTTGCGGAATACCGAGAATACTCGCCAGGTGATGACATTCGGAGAGTCGATTGGAAGGTTTACGGAAGGACCGACCGCCTCTATGTCAAGAAGTATGAGGGTGACACCAACACTCAGCTTTACATTTTACTGGACGTCAGTAAAAGCATGGCTTACAGCAGTCAAGAAGTGTCCAAGCTCGACTATGCCCGCTACCTGGCTGCATCGCTGGCCTATCTTGCAATGCGGCAAAAGGATGCCGCAGGTGTGATTTCGTTCGACTCCGATGTGATCAGCCAAACTCCACCGCGGACCCGACACGGACACTTTTTAACTCTCTTGAACCAGCTGGAAACCCTGAAGATGGGCGGCCAGACGGACATTGGCGGAGCTATGGAAAGGCTCGCCCACCTGATCCGCAAAAGGGCTATGGTGGTTCTGATCAGCGATTTTTATCAGGAGACTGAGAAAATTTCCAAAGCGCTGCGCTTTTTCCACCACCGCGGCAATGATGTTATTTTCTTTCATGTTCTTGACCCTGTAGAACTAAAGATGCCATTTGGGGAAATTTCCACTTTGGAGGACATGGAAACTGAGGAGCACCTGCCCTATGTCCCGGAATACTCCCGAAGCGCCTATCTGACCCTTCTCAGAGAACACATCGACGAACTGCGAAAGGAATGTCGAAACATTTACCTCGATTATGAGCTGCTGAACACGGAGGAACCCCTGGATCGGGCACTGTACCGGTATCTATCGCTCCGAGGGAAGAAATATTGAAACGCTTCGCGTAGAACAACATGCAATTTTTAGCTCCGTTATTCTGGCTCGGTGCACTGGCGGTTGCTGTTCCAATCTTTTTACATTTGATACGCCGGGAAAAAACCAAACGCATTCCTTTTGCCTCACTAATGTTCATCCGCAAGATCCCGATTAAGGAGCTTCGGCGGCGACGGCTCACACACCTTTTTTTGCTTTTTCTACGCTGCCTGGGTCTTCTCCTTTTAGTTTTCGCCTTTGCCAGACCGGTGATCACCAGAACGTGGCTAAATCAGGTCAATCCTTTGCTGGCGCGTTCAGTTGTGATTCTAATCGACCATTCCTTCAGCATGTCCCGTGAGCCAATTTGGGAGAGCGCGCTCCGGGCGGCCGAAGAGAAGATTCAGTCCCTAAGCAAGTCCGATGAAGCGCTAATCATCCAGTTCGGCGAAACGGTGGAGGTTCTTTCCCAGTGGGAAAATTCAACCGGGCGGCTGCAACAGATTTTGCGAAGCCGCGTGAGTCCATCTTTCGAATCGACTTCCTATGTTGAAGGTTTAAGGATGGCGGTGGAGCAACTGGAGGAGGCCCAAAACGGCAAAAGGGAAATCTACCTAATTACGGACTTACAGCAGACCGGAATGGGCGCGGCGGCAGGCTGGAGAATCCCGCCGGACGTTTTTGTTGAGATCGAAGACGTGGGCAGCGAGACACCCAACCTCTTCGTTGAAGAAAGCCGTCTGGAAAGGGAAGTTTTCACGGACCAGTATCCACACCCAATTCTGGCGCGTGTGCGAGGCAATCCTGAGCAAACGGTGCGTGGCGAGGCACAGCTCTTTGTCGAAGGGAAACTGGTGGATCGCCAGGCTTTCGAAGTCGGCAGCGAAGGCGTTGCCAATTTGACCTTCAAGCCTTTCGATTTGGACGAGGGTGTTTCTCGAGGAAAAATAGTCATCGATCCAACGGATGCGCTTCCTGCCGATAACGTTTACTACTTTGTGGTTGAAAAACAAAAACCTCGGCGAATTCTGGTATTGCAAAACCGTAGAGAAAGATCGGAATTCTATCTTCAAAGCGCTCTCTCCTCGGGCAAGAATCTCCCTTTTGTAGTGGAGACCCGGGCTCCTCCCGGTCCCAGCCAGATCGATCCCCTGGACACTCCCCTGGTTGTGCTGAATGACCTGAGGCAACCACCAAAACGCTCAGTCTTTGAATCCTACATCCAAGAGGGGGGCGGTCTGATCGTGGTACTCAGCAAAAATGTCCGGCCAGAGACCTATAACCAACAGTGGTCTGCACTGCTTTCTGCCCAATTGATTGGCCGCAACTTTGTTCGGAGGCAGAACAAACCTTTTACCTCGATCACGGACGTGAACTGGGAGCATCCGATCTTCACGGTTTTCCGGGATGTACATAAGGCTGGGATTGTCGGCACCCAGTTTTACAGCTACTGGCGATTATCTCCCAAGCCTGATGCCTCAGTCTTGGCGCGGTTTAACGAAGGGGATCCAGCACTCACTGAAAAATCATTGGGAAAGGGCAAGATATTGGTTTTCGCATCCTCGCTTGATCCAATCTGGACAGATTTTCCGCTCCGAAGTGCCTACGTTCCTTTTTGGTACCGTCTGGCTCAATACGCTGCCGGCTGGCAGAGAACTCCGGCAGCGCGTGAGATCAATCAAGTTTTACCGGTTCAAGATTCGCTTCTGGAATCTGTTCCGGGTACTTCCGGAACCTGGAACTTGATCGACCCGCGAGGGCATCGAGTGCTTGGACTAAACCAAGAAGACCCGGGTCTTATTCAGTTGAAGATACCTGGTCATTACGAAATCCGGAGTAACAAGAAGACCGACTGGGCTGCGGTGAATTGCCGGCCGCAAGAGTCTGACCTGAGCCCGGTTGCAATGGAGGACTTCCTGGCGGTTTTTGTTCCGCGTGAAGCACGCATCGAAGAAGCAACTCTGGCGGAAGCGGGACAAGACAAAGACCGGCAACAGTCTTTGTGGTGGCTTTTCTTAATG
>JALLOM010000373.1 GCA_027717865.1 Acidobacteria bacterium AH-259-O06
TCAGCTTGTCAGGAGGACGAAACTTGCCTGGGCGCAGCTGCGGTGGACTTACCGATTTGAGGATCCCGATCTTCTGCGTTACATCGACTCGCAGGTAGTCCTCTGTTGTTTGGATGCTTTCGTGACCGAGCCATAAGGCCACTTTGCGAATATCGCCCGTCGCCTGGAGGATGTTGAGCGCACAAGTGTGCCTCAGAACGTGAGGAGAGACACGCTTGCCGCGCAGCGATGGACAGCTGTCGCGGGCTGTTGCGGCGTACTTTCGTAGCAGATACTCGAATCCGGCGCGGGTCATCTCGCGTCCCCGGGCGTTGAGAAACAGTTCGGGGACCCGCGCCTCGCCTCGGACGGCCAGCCAGGCGCGGACCGAATCGGACACGACCTTCCAGAGCGTGAGGATACGGTCCTTGCGGCCCTTGCCTCTCACATGGAGACCCAGGTAGCGCGACTGAAAGGAAACGTCGTCAAGACAAATTCCGACCAGTTCGGAGACCCGCAATCCCGAAGTGAGAGCGAGGTGAAGCATCGTCCGGTCGCGGATCCCGAGTCGTGTTGTCGGATCAGGCGCATCCAGGATAGCCCGGCATTGCTCGGCGGTGAGATGGTTTACCAGGCGGATGCTGGTTTTCTTGGCAGGAATGGTGAGAACTCGTTTGATTTGCTCGAGCGCAGAAGGCACGCGATGTTCGACAAAGTGCATGAACGATTTGATCGCGGTCAGACGCGCGTTGCGAGTTCGTGCGCCGTTGCGACGCCTGGTCTCGAGGTCCTCGAGAAACTTGAGCACGAGCGGTGCATCAATCTGTTCCAGTTGCAGGGCTGAGGGCGGAACTCCCAGCTTTTGGCTGGCGAAGTTGAACAGGAGCTGGAAAGCATACGCGTACGTGTCCCGGGTATGCGGGCTCGCTGCCCGCTCGACCTCGAGACGCTGGCGCAGAAAGGCAGTGATATGGGAAGCAATAGCGGTCATGGTTTTCCTCCTTGAATGAACGCCTCGCAGGCATCGGCGATGCCGACCATCAGGCGTGGTGTGGCCTGCAGGCACCAGTAGGTGTCGCTCACGTGGGTGTGGCCCAGGTACGTGGACAGAGCCAGCATGTGACGCGTGGCACGCTCATGCCCCCCAGGGGAGCCCTCGAGGGCGCGCAGCGCGTAATGGTGACGCAGGTCGTGAATCCGCGGCCGCTGCCCGGATTCGGAACGTAACTGGATTCGCTTGACCAGAAAATGAAAGGTCCCGTTGATCATCGCATAGGTCAGAGCACGGCCTTTCCTGGAGATGAAGAGGTGGTCATCGCCGCCACCTACGGCTTGCCGCTGTTCCAGGTACCGATTCAACGCCGCCTGCGTCGTTTCATGCAGCGGCAGCAACCGGCTCTTGCGGAACTTGGTCTTGCGAACAACCAACCCGTCGGTCGTGACATCGTCCAGGACCAAGTGCATGGCCTCGGAGATGCGCAAACCCGTGGCAGCGAGAAGCCCGAAGAGCGTGTAGTACGTCAGTGGTCGCAAGGAACGCTTGGGTCTGAGCTGAGCGGTGGCATCCAGAAGTTGAAGCAGTTCTTCCGACGAGAAAATGTAAGGGAAAGGCCGGCGGTGTTTGTGCTTGGCGAACACGTTTCGGGGAACGATTTCATGCGCTGGATCCTCGGCGCGCGCATGGTCAGCGAAACGGCGCACCATTGCGAGGCGACGTTCCCGCTGGTAAGGGGATGGCGCCTGGGCGGCCCAATCGATAGCCGTCTCTAGTCGTACGTGGGTTTCTGATCGGTGCATGGCGAAGCGGGCAAAATCGCCCAGCAGACTTTCGTACCCTTTCAGCTCAAATCCGGCCGCGCGTCGTACCTCCAGGTATCGGTCGATGGCCTGTTTCAGCATGACGACCCTCCCTTGCCGGGCCACGGCTGGGCAACGGAACGGAGCAGTGTCAAGTCCACTTTGGCGTAATGGGCAGTGCTCTGAACCGAACGATGGCGCAGCACTGCGCCAATGACGTCCAGGGATGCGCCTTGTCGCAGCATTTCGGTAGCGGCGGAGTAACGCAGCAGATGAGCTCCCCTCGATGGCGTCTTGATGTCTGCTCGCGCTAGGGCGCGACGGACCAGTTTCGAGACCGGGCCGCTGGAAGGCAATGGTCCAAACGGCGCATGGACCCTCAGGAACACATGGTCGTCATCAATGGCCGGGCGGAAATGTTCGAGATAATGCAGGACGGCGTCGCCGGCATCCTGGGGAAGGGGAAGCCAGGTTTCGCACCGCCCCTTGCCGACGACTCGCAGCCGTCCTTGGGACCAGTCGATGTCCGTGAGGCGCAGATCCCGAACGTCGCCCGCACGCAGAGCAAGGCGGGCCAGCAGAAGAATGATGGCTCGATCGCGTGCCCCCTTGGGGCCCGATGGGTCACATACTGCAATCAGCCGCTCGATGTCCTGGGCCGATATGTAACGAGGCCGGGATGAGAGTCTCCACTGCGCTATGGTAGGGACGGCCGCCACGAGATCGGCTGAACAATAGGAGTGCGCTGCGAGGAAACGCAAAAACATCCTAATGGTGGTTACGACTGACTTGGCGCGGCTGTGGCCGGTGCGGCTCGCCCTGGCGAAGATGAACCTCCGCACCAGGTTTGCGCTGTATGCGGCGGTATCGTCCCCAAGAGCGACGAGGAACTCCTGGGCAAGGGACACATACTGTGCCAGCGTGGATTCAGTAACCCCACGATGGCGGCGCATCCAATCGCTGAAAGATTCAACCAGGGCCGGCAGCGGCTCAGACTCGGCCTCCGCCCGCGGCACGATGCCCCTACTCTGCAAATGCTCGACAAAACGTTTGGCTCCTTCCGCGTTGTAAGGGGCCCGGCCGTGAAAAGCGTGCGTACAAGCACATGTGTCAAGATGACGGGCAAAGTGGTCGAGGATCGGTCGATCAAGCCGGTCGATCCCAACCTTATGAATTGACGCCCAATGAGCAAGGTGTGCGGCACCGCGCAGGAGAAGCTGCGCCGGCCTCCGTTTGTACCCAGCCGCATGGAGCCAATCGGCAAAATAGTCCATGTGCTCGCCGGCTGGGGATTGATGCAACTGGCGAAGCTTGAATTCGCTATCGATGTAATACTCCAGCATAACAACCTCCTTGGAACTGAATGAATGACATCTCCAAGAAGATTGTCTCACTGGGAAGAATATGCAAAG
>JALLOM010000374.1 GCA_027717865.1 Acidobacteria bacterium AH-259-O06
CAGGCCAGTTCTCCGTCCTGCTGCTCGACCCGGATGTAGTAGTAATGCTCACCCTTGGAGATGTTGTTGTCGAGATAGGTGAGCGTCGTTTCCTGCCTGTCGGGGCTGACGCTGTAGAGGACCTTCTGGCCACGAATTAGCCGGATGGCGGCAATGTTCTTGGTGCCACGGACGTAGACCCGGATGGGCAGCGCTTGGTCACTTTCGAAATCCTCGCCCATAAAATGGTGGCCCATCCTGTAATCGAGGATGATATTGTCGGTTGCGCCGTAGGTGTGGCGACGTTTGACGGCATCGATGATGCCTTCCCTTGAGCGATCGTGAGTGTAGACCATGGCGTAGCTGATGTGCGTCGAGTTATGGTCGGAGCTGGCAACTACGCCCAGCCGATAGCCCTTGGCCCAGGCATGATTCACATAGCCATCAGGCCGGAAGCCGCCAGGCGCCTCGTCCGGTTTTGGGTCCAAGGTTTGCACCGCCTTGGGTGCGCCGATTTCCTCATAGTTGGTGCGCGCGCCCTGGAAGATCTCGACCACCGGCTCGACCTCAGGGTCATTATCCCGCCAATCCGTGCCCATGCGTGTGCCCGAAGTATGCGAGAGGCAGAAGGCCTTGATGCGGTGCAGGTATTTATAAAGGTACTTGACGTCATTCTCGGCGTGGCCTCCCCCGCCGGGAGGAATTTCGCTGGGCTGCCGCATGGGCCCGAAATTGATTTTTCGAAGGAACGGTAAGACCCGGAGTGAGCGTTCGGCCGCGACAATATTGCGATGGCCATCGGGATAGAGCATGCCGCGTTCATAACCGAACAATGAAGTGTAACGACCCGGCATGTAGTACATGTCAGCTGCCTTGCCCTGCAGCCACCAGTAGTAGTCCATGTAAGTTCCACCGCCTTGGTGGTCGCTGACGTTGCCCCAATCGAGGTTCGCAGCGTCGATCATGTAACGCCAGAATTCGGAGAAACTACCGTCGGTGGTACCCCCACCGTCCCAGCTCATGTCGGTGTGGCGGTGGGTGTCGCCGCGGAGGATTTGCACCTCCCGGCCGTGAATCATGGTGCGATAGCTTCGAATGGCCTTCAAGTCGCCGGGCTCATCGGGGTGGGTCGGCGCAGCACTGACACTCTCAACCTGAGGAGCAACCAGCACCGGAGTCCTCGCAGGCCATGACGGCATGCGAGCGGCGTAGATTTCAGTGCGGACGGGCCGGTGGGGGAATGGATAATCGCGGTTGTCGGTTGAATAGGCCGCCCACAACTGTCCGTCGGAGGCTGCAACAACGTCCCCACGGGTATCGGGACGATTCCAGCTTAAGGGCAAGGGTGTGGGTGTGGTCCACTGGTCTCCCTGGTACAAGGTCAGCTGCTGTTCCCACCAGGCTTTGGCGTTCCTCTTATAGGCGTGCGTCCGGCGAAGAAACAGGATTCCCACATTGCCGTTGCCGTCAGTAAACAGGCGAGGTTGAAATGAGCCGGAACCGACAAAAGCGACATCGTCGGGCTGCTGCGCCGGCACCCGCAGCAAGCCTTTGTTCCAGACAGCTACCCGCAGGTGACGACGTCCGCCCAGCGCCGTACCGCCACCTGTCTTTTCGGTAAAGCCCAGGTCCTTGCCCCAGTTGACGTCGCCTTGCTCCCAGGCGATCCAGACGCGATCCTCTTTGTCTACGACCACGCTGGCACGCTTGTCCAGGCGAGGTGTGCCAGCAACGGCTATCTCCTCGCCGAACCGGCCGTCTTTGAAGCTGCGCAGGAAAACGTCATAGTCGCCGTTTCCATAGCTGTCCCAGACGATCCAAGCTCGCCCGGTTGAGTCCAGCGCGATGGAGGGCTCCCACTCATTGCCCTCCGAGCCACTGACCACGTAAGTCTTGGACCATTCCCCATCCCGGCGCACCTTGAGCAAAATGTCGTAATTCTTGCCGCGCAGGCCCTGCCACGTGACATAGAGGTTACCCTGCCTATCCATGGCTGTCTGATGATTGGAGTCAACCATCCAGTGGTCGGTAATCTGCTCCACGTCGCTCCACCAGTTCCTCTCTTTGTCATATCGGACCGCGTACAGATCCCAGTTGTTGTTGTCCTGCTGGGCGTATACGACCCAGGGGTTGTCATTTTCATCGATGAGCGCCTGCGGCCACCAGACATCGCCTTGGTTACCGGGAACGGGCAGATAGTTGGACCATTTGCCATCTTTGTAATGGCGCAGCCCCAGCTCGTCGTGCTCAGCGTGATAGCCGGTCCAGACCACCCACAGCCCACCCTGGCCATCAGCGGCGATCGAAGGGAAGTCGTCGTTCCACCAGGTGGAGCCGATTTTTCGGGCCACAGGCAACCGCACAACCGCGGCATCGCCCTCTAAATCGGTCTTGCGCTCTCCGATGCGAAAATCGGTGGGTTTGAAGCTGAAATTGCCCCGGGTGGTCTTCACCTCGACGGTGCACCCCGGCTGGGCCAGCAGGGTAATCATCACACCGACGGAGGGTTCGCCAATCCAACCCTCGGAGAAGTAAATGGTTTCCCGCGCCTGAGACACCGGTTGCCGTTGTTTCACGCTCCAGCCGTTTGGCGGCAGGACCCTGTCGTCAATATCGAACTTGTAGCCACGAAGCGTTTCAAGTTCACCGCCCAAGACAATTACTTCGCCGGTCCAATCCTGGGGCTGGCCGCTTTTCTCGCCCATGGAGATGAGGAACATGGCTTCGTTCTGGTCGTCGACCGGAAACTCTGAGCGGGCCATAGGGGGCAGTTGCGGCGACTGACCGTAGACGACGAGTGCGAGCAGCAGGGCGCTCATGGCGGTGATCAAAGCTAAAATCTTCCGTTTTGACATTGGATTCTCTCCGAAGAGCTCGAAAAATCGATGTCAAATCTCTAAGAGTACGAATTCTAAGCTCTCGCGGCCAGGACCGCAACTGATCCGTGTTCCACTGCTCCCCAATGGCATTAGATGGGAGTACTAAGAATTCGGCCTTTCCAATCTAAGTGCCTGGTTTCGTATTGGATCCAAGAAAATGAGAAAGTCAAATGAGGGTCTTTGTGGCTTACGGAAATTGGGTGGAAATCACACACCAAATTATGTGAACTTGCGCGATTCCTTTAGTCGCTCTCGACGAGATCTAATCTTTCAAGAAGGGCCTTTTCGATTGCTTCAGAGGTTATCGTCCAGCCAAGTTGGTTAGCAG
>JALLOM010000375.1 GCA_027717865.1 Acidobacteria bacterium AH-259-O06
AGGGTTTGGTGGCCGCGTTTTTCAATCTGCCCCTGGAGGAATTGGATTTCTAAGCCCTTTGTATCAAGGGCGCCAACAATAGCAATGGTAGCCACTTGCGTCCACCTCCGGGGGCCACTTGATAAAGTGTCAATTAAAGGGAAGATATGCGCAGCAAAAGGAGGCGCCTTGATCTCCGGCTCCTGTGCCCGCAACTCGTTTAATGAAGACAGCAGAAAGAAGCTCAGTAGAATGGAGAAACCTTGTCGCCATGATTGCTTCGCCCCAATTTTAACCGCCTGGATCGTCTAAGGTCAACACAGCGAATGGATTCGTTGCCTCATTTAAGAATCGATTCTAGATGAGGTACCCATGCCCCTTTTGGGGCACCTCAAAACCTTTCGAATGATTTTTGATGAGGTAATTCGGCTGGTTGTGCCCGCCGTTCCGTGGGCTTATCATTCCTTTTGCCACGACAAGCAAAGGAGCCATATTTATGAAAACCACAAAGAAGATGAGAAAAGCGTTATATTGGGGGACGAGCTTTTTATTGGCCAACGACAAGAAGGCAAGAGGGTTTTTGTTTTTGGCATCGGTAGGGTTGGTTCTGTTCGGGTCCGTAGCCTTGGGACAGACGCTTATCGGCGCGTTAACTCTATCTTTGATTCTGGCCCTGTGACCATGGAAATGAGATTTAGAATTCCCGCCACATTTAGCGCGCCTGATACCACAGCAGCACTTTCTTCGGGAGCAGCACAGAATGTTTTGGGTATTATCGCTAACTCTAAAGAGGTAGCCGGTTTCCTAAACACAAATACTTTTCAAGTATTCCACGGCGATAACGCAGGTTCACACTCTTTTACGAACTTCCCGACGGATGGCACCAGCTTTCACACAGTTAGAATCATCAAGCATGCCAACCAAACATTTGAGGTTTTTCTTGACAATAATCTGTTAGGAACGTTTCCTCCCAGAGATATTAGCTTTCTTTGAAGACTACTGCAGGATCTTCAGCCCGAGTGTAGGTCACAGCCGGGGAGATCAACAGTACGAACGAGACGCACAAGCAGAGTCGAGTTGCAGTCATTCTGCGCTCCCTCCCGGGAGATCGATTTCAATCCCTTGGGACAAGCGGTTTTGGTTCAGGCCTTCAAAAAGCTGCCCGTTAATCATGATGTCATAGCTGGAATCGCGGAAGCGGCCAAATCGGATTGTAATTGGGCGGGCCTTCTTGTAGGGCAGGGGAAGATCCGCGAGAGGATTGGTGACTCTGATTTGCAGTAATCTCCCGTTCCAACTAAGGATTTCAGCTGCCACACCGTCGATGGGAAAAACCAATCCCGCTTCGAGGTCCACCCACACCGTTCCGTACTTTTTTTCCAGATAAGCACTGGCCGCCAATGCGCCTCCCGGTCCCCAGTTGAAGCCGGTCCAGCCTCCTCGATTGTCCTGGGGTCCGTTGTGGTAAATGTTTTCGGGAGAATACCCAAGTCCCGGACCTTCTTTGCGCGGGATCTGGTTCACGTTGTTGGCATGGTTTTCCTCGATATCCATCAAAGCAAAGCCCGCGCGGCACGCAGCCACCGCTCGTTGCAGATATTCCGGCTTCCAAGTGGCGGCATAGTAGTCGGCATAGGTTGAGACGAAGCGAGCCTGTCTGCCGTCGCTCCATTCTCCATCGGTATTCATCACACCGAAACCACCAAAGAGGTGAACGTCAAAAAAAGGGGGGTTCCAGACCTGCTGGTAGAGCGACAGAATATTCAGGATATATTCGCCCCTGCGCAGCCAATACGCATCGTGGGTCAGAGTGTAAAGGGCCAGAAACTGATCCGCCGCCCACTGGATGGCCAGAGTATTGTGAGGCAAGATTCCGCTCCAGTTGTCAATCCAGTGCAGTGGCTTGGGGCTGCAGGAATAAAAGACCTCGAAGTCCTGGAATGCCAGCTTGGGCAGAATCTGCTCATCGACAAAACGTCCGGCACGAACAGCCGCCTGCTCTAATCTTGGATCCTTGCTCAGATGGGCTGCCTTAGCCAGCACGGCGCCGCTAATGGAGGTGGTAGCGCTTTCAAGCAGTTGAGGCGCTGGCGAAAGGTCCTGATAAAAATACGTCGGGATAGCGCCGCTCGGCAGCTGTGCTCTTTGCAGAAATTGGGCATAGTCAACTACCTTTTCAAGAATTCTGGGATCCTGGCGAAGGTTTTCGTACCAATAGAACAGCCACCATGCGCTGACGCCCATAGCTGCCGCATCGTAACCTGAGTCGAATTCTGCCGGGCGAGCGGTCCAGTAAAGCGAGCCCTCCCATTTCCGCTCTTTCAGATTGTAGACACACGCAAAGGCCCCTTGCTTTTGCGGGGAGGAAAGGGCGAGGTGCAAAATGCCCTCTCCGATCTTTCTCAGCTCATCGTCTTTCCAATTGTCTCCGTAAAAAGTTACCCCGAAGCCGACATGAAGATCATTTTCCCAAGCGTGGAAATTGGCTCCCCGGCGGAACTCATTATCAATACCCACATAGGCTTGGCCGTCAACGTTGACTTTCTTCGCCCAGCGCCTTAGTTCATGCTTGTAGGAATAACGGCGGCCGTATTCTTCGAAAGGCAGCACCTGCGGCAAAACCTCTTTGAGGCCTGCCTCCCCGTAAGTCTTCCACAGATAGGAGGTAACACGGCTGGCCACCTCCTTGGGCGAATCGGCCTCACCAAAGAACAAGTCGAAGGAGTAAGCGAGTTCGGTGCCCAAAATTCTGACGGTCTGGTCGTCCCTGTGGCGTGCGTAGACGTGCGGGACAATCTCGGCTGTGCTGATGCCATAGGAGAGCCTTGGCGCCTCCGCCTTTGTGCCGAAGACCCGCAAGTCAAGGGCATGCGGCGCTGGGCGGTGACGTGAAAGGACGCGGAGATCCGGGATGAGAGCGCCATAAGCTCCGCGAGCCATCGCAGCGACAACAGGGGAGCGGAAGAAGTGATCGGAGCAAAGGTGGTCGGCATCGCCATGAAGCGCAGGCAGCCAGGCGAACTCCAGGGGCAGAGCATAGCCGAAACTCTTTCCGTCCGGTACCAGGTAAAAATGATTCATCAATTGGCTGAAATCGATGGGATCCGCAGAGTGATTCACGACCTCGATATAGACCTGGTTAGGACCGCGGATCTTTATCCGCTCCTCCATTCGATGTTGACCTGCTG
>JALLOM010000376.1 GCA_027717865.1 Acidobacteria bacterium AH-259-O06
TTTTGCCATCTCCTTCAATAGCTGGGCCGGCTCGAACCGGCGTCCGTGTTTGTTCTGGTAATTTTCGAGTCTATCCACAACGGTTCCGATTCCCAGATGGTCCGCGAACTTTAGTAATCCTCCACGAAAGGGAGGAAAGCCGGTTCCCACAATCATGGCGAGATCAACATGAGCGGGCTTCCTGACGATGTCTTCTTCTATAATTCTGGCAGCCTCGTTGACCATCGACAACAACATTCTGTCTTGCATCTCCCCTTCGGTCGCACCTCCAGGTCCTGTTCTTAACTCCGCGATGACCTCATAAACAGAATCGTCGACGCTCGTCTTTTTCTTATCGTGAAGGTAAAATCCTCGGTTATTTTTTCTCCCTAACCGACCGCTCTTGTAAACTCGCCGAAGAACCTGTGACGGCTTCAAACGGTTCCCGAAGCCAGCTCCGAGAACATCCTGCACTTTGTCGGCAACATCGATGCCGATCTCATCAAAAAGCCGGAAGGGACCCATGGGCATCCCAAAATCCAACAGGGCTTTGTCAATGGCTTCGATCTTATGTCCTTCCTCTAAGAGCAAGCAGGCCTCGTTCAGATAGGGACCGAGGATTCTATTGACTACGAAGCCGGGGCATTCCTTAACCACAATGGGTACCTTTCCTAAGCGTTTGGCAAAGGCCACAAGGGTTGCAATCGTCATATCTGAAGTCTGTTCGCCAGCGATCACCTCGACCAACGGCATGCGATCGACTGGGTTGAAAAAATGCATGCCCCCAACATTCTCTGGCCTGGCGGAGGCTGTGGCCAATTCTGTGACCGACAGGGAGGAGGTATTTGTGGCGAATATGGCCTCTCCTTTTGCCACTCTCTCGAACTCTCCAAGGACAGACTGTTTAATTGCCATATCCTCCACGGCCGCCTCAATCACAAGGTCCACCGCCTTGAAATCTCGATAATCAAGTGTCCCTGAAATCAACGACATCTTTCTGTCTAGTTCTTCCTCGCTCATCCTCCTTCTCTTCACGGCCTTTAGATAGATCTTGCGTGCTGACTCCAATCCCTTGGTAACCGCTTCATCGCTGACATCTTTCATCCTAACCGGAATATCGCGATAGCTTATGACCTGAGCGATGCCACTTCCCATCAACCCCGCACCTAGGACCCCTACTTCCTCAATCGGCGCGGGCTTGATCGTCTGATCTGCGACACCAGAATCCGCTTTAATGGACTCATTGAGATAAAATAACGTAATCAGGTTCTTGCACACATCCGTAACAACTAATTCCCCCAGAAACCTCGCCTCCAAAGCCAATCCTTCACTGAGTGGAAGAGAGATACCCCTCTCAACAGCCTCAAGGGCTTTTAACGGCGCCGGATAATGCCCTTTCGTCCGTGTAAGCACCCGTTGCTTAGCCTGGCTGAAAAGGATCCTTCGCCCCAGGGGATTGCCTTCGAGCAGAAAAGTTCTGAGGTCTCTTCGTTTTTTCCTGGAAGGTGGTTTGCCATCGATCAGAGCGCTGACAAATCGGCGGGCCTCCTGCACTATCATTTCTTTGGGGACAACCTTATCCACCAAGCCGGTCCGTAAGGCTTTTCTGGCATCGACCGGTCGTCCACTTAAGATCATATCCAGCGCGGCTTGAATGCCGATCAGCCGCGGAAGGCGCTGAGTCCCTCCAAAGCCCGGGAGGATCCCGAGGTTGACCTCAGGAAGGCCGATTTTAGTCTTATTGCTATCACTCGCAGCTCGATAATGACAGGCCAGAGCCAATTCCGTTCCACCGCCCAGGCAGACGCCGTCGATCGCTGCGATAACCGGAACTTTTAAGTCATTCAGTGCCTGGAGAATTGCCTGCCCTTTTGCCGCTTTCCCTTCCCCTTCTCTAGCCTCCTTGATTGCCTCGATCTCTGCGACATCGGCCCCCGCGATGAAAACATCATCTTTAGCGCTAACGATCAGCACAGCTTTGACATCATCTCTGCCTCTCAATTCCCCAATAATTTGCTCAAGTTGCTCCATGACTGCAGTGGAAAGCAGGTTGACCTTCTTATCAGGCAGATCAAACTCAACAACGGCAATACCCTTTTCATCAATCTTATATTTGACTCCGTGTTCCATCGGTCCTCCTCCCGACGCGATCCTGCTCCTCGATCAGCTTTACCGACTTCTCGAATGATGGCAGATAGAAACGCTTTCCTACTGTGTGATCTCGACGGCCAGAACTGAGATATCGTCCTCCAGCCGGGCCTCGCTGCACCATTCCTCAACGCTCCCCAACAGGGAAGAAAGACTATCCTCGAGCGGCCTGGCGCGGCTTTGATGTAAGGCGCAAATGAGCCGTTCCTTGCCAAATGCTTCGCCGTCTGTGTTCATTGCTTCAGTGATTCCATCAGAATACAGATACAGGCAATCTCCCGGATTCATGCTGACAATGCGTTCCTCCCAATTAACCTCTTCGAAGAAACCTATCGGGAACCCAGGAGCTTCGAGAATCACTGGTTCCTCTGTACCTGCCAGGTAAACTGGACCAGGGTGCCCGGCGGACACGTAACGAAACTCATACGTCTCTAAGTTGAGCATTCCGTAAAGGAGCGTAAAGTATTGTGGCCTTGCAGGGTCCATAGGGAATTGCCTGTTCAATTGCTCGGCGACTTCAGCAGGCGACAAGATGCGATACCTGGAGGCCCCAACATGCTGTTTCAGGACAGAAGTCAAACTCGGCTCAGGTAACAAAACACGGTGGAGTGTCACCGATAGCAGAGCAGCTGTCACACCGTGACCACTGACGTCAAGGAAGTAAAGACCCACGTGCTGCTCATCAAGCGGAAAGACGTTGAAAATATCCCCCGCCAATTCCTCACAAGGCTTGAAAGCCCATGCGAAACTCACTCCTGCGAGGTTCAGGGCCGCTTCGGGAAGAAGAGATTCTTGGACTTTGGCAGCTGCTTGCAGATCACTCTTCATTCGCTCGTTGGCCTTACGCAATCCTTCCTCCGCCCGCTTGCGCACACTGATATCGCGGACTAAAGCAATCATGCAAGACCTGCCAGACATAGCAATCATGGAGGCTGAAATCTCAGCAGGTAAAAATTGGCCTGTTTTGGTTAAGCATGAGAGTTCATCAGTCCATCCTTGCGTATTTCCGGAAACCGAT
>JALLOM010000377.1 GCA_027717865.1 Acidobacteria bacterium AH-259-O06
TGGATGCCGTTCGCCGCAGCGCAGACTACATCCTCGTCCAGCAAGCACTGTTTGACACGCACATCGGCTTCTACATGAAGAAGGCCTATTGGAGGGGAAGGGACGCCCGCACGGCTGGCGGCATTACACAAGGCATGGTACCCATGGGATATGGTCAACTGCTGTGGAATCGCCCGGAGGCCCCTTATGGACAATACCTGGCATGGAAGGTCACCGGTGACAAAGTCTATCTCGACAGCGCCAAGGCCTACCTTGTCTGGCAGACCTACATGCAACATAACTGCCCGTACGACACTCGTTTTCACGGCGGGGCCAGCGAAGGGCTGGAGTGGTCTATCGACACTCTGAACGGCTACGGGACTGTCTTCCACGGCGAAACGATCGGCTGCGACATCACGCTGTTTGCCATGTTGGATGACGGTCATCTGAGGTAATAGAGGGATCGGCTCCCGAGTCTCGCTCTGTTCCCTCATTCTTCCCTGATAGTTAGGATGCGATTGACGGGTAAATCTGTACGAGTCTCTCGCTTTCCGCTAGGCCATCGGATCTCGACTTTTTCAACTCGCTCAGCTTGTCCCAAGCCGAAGTGCAGCCTCAGATCTGAGTGGGAAGAGTAACTGCCCCCGCTGATAACATCGCCTCGCTGATGCTTCCCGTCAGCCGTCACGAATACAGTGGCCCCGATCGCATCCCGTGGGCTTTTGTCCGCTCCGATCAAGTGAAGCAGAATCCAGTTGTTGTTCGCCGATGCCTTGTTTTGGAGTACCCGGGGCGTACCGTCAATACAATTAAGGACCACGTCCACTCGTCCGTCGTTGTTCAAGTCCCCGAAAGCCGCTCCGCGTGCAGGTACGACAATGGCCAGCCCGCTACCCGTTGCGGGCGGAACTTCGCCAAAGCGTTTGCCTTCCAGATTTCGAAAGAGCAGAGGTCGCTGGGCCCAAGTTGTACCCCAATTGTACTCGTCGACGCCGGCGTAAACGTGGCCGTTCGCTATAAAGAGATCCTTAAAACCGTCGTTGTCGAAATCAAGGAATCCGGTTCCCCAACCCAAAAAGGGAATGGTAGCGTCCCCGAGCCTCAGCTGATTGGTTACATCCATAAAAAAGGCTTCCCCTTCGTTCCTGTACAGGGTGTTGTAGTCGTCCGAAAAGTTAGTCACGTAGAAGTCCACCCATCCGTCGTTATCATAATCTCCAATAGCAAGCCCCATCCCTGCTTGTTCCACACCGTTCTCATTGAGCGCGAATCCAGAAAGAAAGCTGATGTCCTCAAAGGTGCCGTCCCTCTTGTTTTGATAAAGAAAGTTAGGTGTCGAATCGTTAGCCACGGCCAAATCGAGCCAGCCATCATTGTCGACATCAACCCAGGCAGTGGCAAATCCATAGTATCCATGGGGATCATTCACTCCTGCCTGTGATGCTACCTCAGCAAATGTCCCATCTCCCTTGTTTAGGAAGAGGAAATCTGGCGTTCCTTTCAGCCCTCGGGGACCGCACATTACGGGTTTGCCTCGAAACTGGCAAAAACTACTGGCCATCTGGAGGCTGGAAGGATTTGGCGGAGCTGAGGGATCAAATTCCAGGTAGCTGGTTACAAACAGATCAAGATATCCGTCACGGTTGAAATCTCCAAAGGAGGCGGCTGTTGACCAGACCTCCGCCGCCGTGCCCGCCTTTTCTGCAACATCTGTAAAAGTTCCGTCGCCGTTATTTCGATAAAGACGATTGGCCCCGAAGTTGGTAACGTATAGGTCCGGCCACCCGTCCTTATCGAAGTCGCCGACAGCTGCACCGAAGCCCCATTTCTCGTTGGCGACTCCAGCGCGCGAGGTCACATCCGTGAAGGTTCCATCGCGGTTATTATGAAAAAGCGCAGCACGTGGTGGATTTTCTTTCCCTTCGAGGGCCTCATAGGTGGATCCGTTGACGAGATAAATGTCAAGCCAACCATCCCGATCGTAGTCAAAGAGAGCTACTCCCCCGGAAGGAACGTCCAAAATATATGGTTTGGATTTTGAACCAGAGCGATGAATAAATTCGTTTAATCCCGTTTGTTCTGCAATATCTGTGAAAACAACCGGAGCGTCGTCAATGAAGCCACCCGCCGTAATCGGGCGCATGTGTTGATCAAAGACCGGCTTGTGGGGTGCTCCCGTGGCAACACCCCTTGTCTGATCGCGTTGAGGCGATGACACAACAAGAAGCAGAGGTAAGAAAAGTGTAAACAGTAAGACACAAACTTTATTACGTCCTCTTTGGAATGATTTGACCAAACGGATTATAAGCAAAGAAACGAGTTGAGAATCAGTCATTGAGGCCTTTTCATGCTCAGGTCGGCTTCAGCACTACAAAGGGAAAGAAGTTCAGGGTCAGATTACATGGGAGCATGCTCTACATAACAACATCTCGAATGGTATCATCTTCCACTGTGGCGCACTCACCTTTTGCAGTAGGAACAAGATTGGCACTGTTGGCTGTAGCTGTATTTTGCACAGCGGGCGTGCCTTTTTATCAGGCGCGAGCTTCGAACAGTGAAAACTCGGCGTCCATTCGTTTTGAGGACCGGCAACCCTCTTCCGGAATTGCCTTTGTGTTGAATAACGATTCTACGGCCGACCAGCATATGATCGAACGTGTTTTGGGCGGGGTTGCTTTGCTGGACTTCGACCACGACAACTTTTTGGACATTTTCTTCACCAATGGAGCTCGGATTCCCACACTTCAGAAAAACGAGCCGTCGTTTTACAGCCGATTGTACCGCAACAACCATGACGGAACCTTCACCGATATGACCGACCGTGCAAATGTTAGAGGGTACGGCTATGAGATGGGCGCAGCCACTGGTGATTTCGATAACGACGGCTGGGCAGATCTGTTTGTGGCCGGAGTCAACCGCAATGTTCTTTATCGAAACAAAGGAGACGGGACTTTCGAGGACGTGACCGAGACCGCAGGAGTTTCTGGTAAGAGTCCCAACGGGAACAAACCGTGGTCAGTGGCTGCGGCATGGATCGATTACAACAATGACGGGCATCTCGACTTGTTTGTTGCCAACTACCTGGATTGGTCCTTTGAAACGGCCATAAAGTGCGGAAAACCGGGAAAGCGCCTGTCCTGCTCCCCTT
>JALLOM010000378.1 GCA_027717865.1 Acidobacteria bacterium AH-259-O06
CTTCTTGTCATCCACATCCACGTATTCCGCATCGATCACTTCGCCCTCCTCTCGACTTTCACCGGCACTTTCCGAAGAGGTCTGCTCACCCGTTTGGGCTTGCTGTTGGTCTTGTTGCTGAGCTGCTTGGTACATTGCCTCGGCCAGACGATGCGACGCCTGAGTCAAGTTTTCAACCGCCTTGTTTATTCGGTCCACACCACCTTCTTCCATCGCCTTTTTGGTCTCCGCAATGGCGCTCTGGACAGCTTGAGCATCACTGTCGCTGATCTTGTCCCGATTTTCGTTGAGAATCTTCTCAGTGTTATACACGAGACTGTCTGCTCTGTTACGTGCTTCGATCTCCTCTTTCTTGCGGCGATCCTCCTCGCCGTGACTTTCCGCCTCTTTGACCATATTTTCGATCTCTGCGTCGGCTAAACCGCTAGAGCTGGTGATGGTAATCTTTTGTTCTTTGCCCGTGCCACGATCCTTAGCACTGACGTTCAGAATGCCGTTGGCATCGATGTCAAAGGTCACCTCGATCTGAGGAATTCCGCGTGAAGCGGCAGGAATTCCAACCAGGTGAAACTTACCGAGCGACTTGTTGTCGTGGGCCATTGGACGCTCGCCCTGCAAGACATGAATCTCTACTGAAGTCTGGTTGTCTGCGGCCGTTGAGAAGACCTCTGCTTTGCGGGTGGGGATGGTGGTGTTGCGCGCAATCAGTACCGTACTTACGGCCCCCAGAGTCTCAATGCCCAGCGAGAGTGGGGTAACATCCAACAGCAGCAGGTCTTTGACATCGCCACCCAAAATACCCGCCTGAACTGCGGCACCCACGGCAACGACTTCATCCGGGTTGACACCCTTATGTGCCTCTTTCTTAAAGAACTCCCTGACAATTTGCTGCACGCGCGGGATACGAGTCGAACCGCCAACCAGAACCACTTCATTTACATCCCCAGGCTTCAAGCCGGCGTCCTCGAGCGCTTGTTTGCAGGGACCGAGCGTGCGCTCGAAGATATCCCCTGCCAATTGCTCAAACTTGGAGCGGGCCAACTTGATGTTCAAATGTTTCGGTCCGGCGGCATCGGCCGTGATGAAGGGGAGATTGATGTCCGTTTCCTGGGTCGTCGACAGCTCCATTTTGGCCTTCTCAGCCGCTTCCTTAAGCCGCTGCAAGGCCATCTTGTCTTGAGAGAGATCAATCCCTTGATCCTTTTTGAACTCCTCGATAATCCAATCAATGATACGCTGGTCGATGTTGTCACCGCCCAGGTGAGTGTCACCATTGGTCGATTTCACCTCGACCACGCCTTCGCCGACTTCAAGAATCGAGATATCGAAAGTCCCACCGCCGAAGTCGAAAACCGCAATGGTTTCATCCTTCTTCTGATCCAACCCATAGGCGAGCGCGGCCGCTGTCGGCTCGTTCACCAAACGCAGAACTTCCAGACCGGCAATTCGCCCCGCATCTTTTGTCGCCTGTCGCTGTGAGTCATTGAAATATGCCGGAACGGTAATGACCGCTTGGGTCACCTTTTCGCCCAAATACTCTTCAGCGGCGGCTTTCAATTTTTGCAGGATCATGGCTGAGATTTCAGGTGGGGGAAGCTGCTTGCTTCCGATCTCTACCCAGGCATCTCCATTGGAAGCCCTGATGACTTTAAAAGGGACCATCTTGATCTCTTCGGGAACCTCACCACGCTTGCGCCCCATGAAACGCTTGATGGAGTAAACAGTGTTCTCCGGATTCGTAACCGCCTGGCGTTTGGCCACCTGACCCACCAACCGCTCTTCATTCTTGGCGATGGCCACTACCGACGGGGTCAGCCGACTCCCTTCCGGGTTGGTAATAATGGTGGGCTCACCCCCTTCCATCACCGCAACAACCGAGTTGGTCGTTCCTAAGTCAATTCCAATGATTTTACCCATTCAAAATTCCTCCTTCACTGCCGGCAAAAACGACTGTGCCGCAAAAACTTTAGTACATTTTCAATATAAGATGTGAGTCTGCTCGTGTCAAAGTGGGGCCGTGTCTTTAAAATTTAAATTTTAGATCCAATAATTTGGAGATTTGGGGTCAGACCCCAAATCTCCACGAAAAACTCAAGGTCTGACCCTTACCTCCCTAGAGGCCTTTGTGGTTAAAGCGGACGGCACGCGTGTCCTCTTCAATACCCGTGCGCACCGTCAATAAGTTATAGAGCTCCGGGCGCCGTGTCTTGATCCACCGTTTGCCGGTACTCTCCTCTAGAAGCGATGCATCCAGATTGGCAATGACCATGTCGTCGCCCGCCTTCCAGGTCTCCGCCAGAATCCGGCCGTAGGGGTCAATAATCATGGCGTTTCCAGTGCGAATCTCGTCGTCGTCGATCCCTACTCCATTACTGAACACGAGAAAAAGGCCATTATCATGCGCGCGGGTGGGAAGCCAACGCATCAGCCACTCTCTTCCCTTCGGGCCCCGAAGCTCTGCCTCGATGGCTTCTGGATTCCTTTCGCGATTATCCCAAAGAGCGCGATCCACCTTGCCCATGGTGTGTGGATTTATAGAGCCACAGCCTCCCGTTTGATGCGGCGCCAGTAAGATTTCGGCACCTTTCAGCGCCGTGATCCGTACATTTTCGCCAATGTTGTTGTCGTAGCAAGTGAGCACTCCGACTCGGCACTCATGGGGAGTCTCAAAGACCGTGAACTCCGAACCCGAACTGACGTATTTGCTGATAAAAGCATGTATTTTTCGATGACGCCGGCAATCCCCGTTGGGCATGGCGATTAGATAAGTATTGTAAAGACTGCCCTCATCCGCCAGTTCGATCAGTCCAGCACCGATCGTCACGTTGTATTCTGTGGAGAGACTCGAGATCTCCTGGCAGCAGGGACCTCCGAAAACCGGTTCGGCCAAGGCTTCCAACTGACTGCGTGAAAGGTGTCTGAGATGCCAGTATCCGGAAAGACAACATTCCGGCAAACAAATGATCTCCACGCCTTGACGGGCCGCTTCCTTTACAAAACCGCGGACCTTACTGAGATTGGCCTCCTTGTCTCCCGGTGCATGCTCAAACTGAACCGCGGCCACAGAAATGTTTCTCATACGCCTCCTTCCGTTGATTTTTCCTTAGGTGGTTATTGATTCAGCTC
>JALLOM010000379.1 GCA_027717865.1 Acidobacteria bacterium AH-259-O06
TGATCTCGAAGTCATTAGGGTTGGAAGTCCTGCAAGGAAACCTCCGTGCCTTGATTGATTGACTCCTGGGCCGCCTGACAGAGGGCCACCGACCAGATGCCGTCTATGCCGGTAGCGGCTGGCGGTTCTCCGTCGCGGAGGGCGCGCACAAGCGCGGCAATTTCGTCCTCCAGTTCAAATACCTCCCCTGTCGGCCGGGAGAGCAGGATGTCGTGAATGTTCTCGCCGTCGAAGTACTTGAGCGACGAGGTCGGGTGCAGGTCGCGATCCATGGCACCGCTCCAACGGGCCCACAATGCGCCCTGCGTTCCAGTCAACTTGACCGCTTGATGATGTTCGAAAGCGCTTAATGTTTGCGTGATGACAGCATGGCCGCCTTTCGGGAACCTGACGATCGCGCTGAAGTTGTCCTGCAGTTCGGGGTGACCAGGCTGTTTTGAATTGGCACACGCATAGACGGACACCGGGTTTCCAAGTCTCGCGAAGTACCACCGGGCCAGGTCGAAGAAGTGAATCGGCTCCTCGAGGATCCAATTCCCAACACGCTTGATGTCAAATCGCCAGCCCTGGGAACCGTGACGATAGGGCCGTCGCCACAATTCGATTATGGCGTACTGCGGGTTGCCAACCGCACCCTCCTCGACCATCTGCTTGACTGTGCCCCACAGTTCCGAAAGGCGGAGCTCGAAACCGACAGCCAGCAGCCTTTCCTTGGGCCTTGCCATATCCTCCAACTTGCGGCACTCCTCGACCGTAATCCCCATCGGCTTTTCCATCAGAAGATGTTTTCCGGATTCGAGAACTGCCTGGCCAACTTCAAAGTGCAGATCACTGGGCATGACCACGTCACCGACATCGATGTCGCCACGCGCCAGCAAATCCCGATAGTCGGCGCAGACAACTGCGCCCGGATACGCCGATTGGGCGGCCGATCGTGTTTCCTCAGACGGCGCCGCGATCCCCACAAGCTCGGCACCGTCGGTTTTCTCGATAGCGTGGGCGTGGTGGCTTCCCCAGGCGCCGTAGCCGATCAGACCGAAACGAACATTTGTCATGGACTTCAGCACTATAATAATGTGGCCTTACATTAATTGCATGTTTTTCACGGTCCACTTCCCCCTGGAGAAGCGGGAGCGGTGGAGTCCATCGGTGTGAGCAACGAGGATCGGGGATGGAACCAGCGAAAGGTCGGAATCGTTGAGTGTTGAGCTGGAAGAAAATCGTGGGTGGTACGAAGGTATCTCTCCATATCAGTGGACCGTCCTGATAATTGCGTCCCTGGGTTGGGTCTTTGACGTCTTCGAGGGTCAGCTCTTCGCCGTGTTCAAGACGCCGGCCATGGCCGAGCTGCTGGCGATCAGCGAAAAAGACCCGCAGGTGGATTGGTATGCCAACATCGCTTTCGCGTTCTTTCTAGTCGGCGGAGCCGTCGGTGGTCTATTGTTTGGAGTTCTCGCTGACCGGATCGGCCGCCGCCAGAGCATGGTTCTGAGCATTCTCACCTACTCCGTATTTAGCGGATTCCACTATTTTGCTCAGACGTGGTGGCACATTGCCGGATTGCGCTTTCTCGTGGCCATGGGGGTGGGTGGAGAATGGGCCATTGCCGCTTCCATCGTCGCGGAGGTGTTTCCCCAGCGGGCGCGGGCGGCAGCGGGAGGAACCTTCCATGCCTCCAGTGTGCTGGGTGCCGTACTGGCCTCGCTGGTCGGAATCTTTTTGCACCGGGCAACTGATTGGCGACTTGCCTTTCTCGTGGGTCTGTTGCCGGCTCTGTTGGTCCTGTGGGTTCTGAGCAGCCTGCGAGAATCCGAAAAATGGGAGGCTGCCAGAACCGGCACGGCCAGGGACTTGAATGCAAGACTGGGCAGCTTTCGTGAATTGCTCGGCCAGCAGCGCTGGCGGACACCAGCCCTGATAGGGCTCGGACTGGCTTCCGTTGGGCTGGGCACCTACTGGAGCATTTACGCTTGGGGTCCCGAGCTGGTCCACAGTGTGCTCGGCGAAAGCGTATCACCTGAGGAGCGCCGCAGCGCAGCCAGCCTCGCCTATCTGATCATGAATTTCACCGGCGGCTTCGCCGGTCTGCTAGCCTTCGCACCCATCACCATGATGACCAATCGTCGGGTGGCCTTTGCCATCTATCACCTGGGGGCCCTGGTGATCGTGCCCATCACTTTCCTGGGCGCGAACACATATCTACAAACTTTGATACTGCTGCCTGTCATGGCCTTTTTCGTGGTGGGAATGCACGCCGGCTACGCCATCTATTTTCCCGAGCTGTTTCCCACGCGTCTTCGGGCAACCGGCTCGAGTTTCTGTTTCAATGTGGGCCGGCTCGTTTCGGCGGTCATGTTGCTTCTACGAGGAGAGCTGCGCAGCCTGGTGGGCCTGCGCTATGCAGTCTCGCTGATGTCGCTACTGTTCCTGGTCGGTCTGACTCTGTTGCTGATTGCTCCCGAAACCAAGGGCAAAGAGTTGCCGGAGTAAAAGCTGATCCAATGGTCGGCGGATAATTCGCTCAAAGTTCAAACCCCAGGTTAGGCAAACATCCGCGTCTTTACTGAGTTTCAACAACTTGGCTTGGACTGAAGTGGACTGGAATGGAAGAATCGCGCAACCTGGTGCAACCTATACGCAACCCGAATTGGTTAGATTTTAAGGCGAAACGTCTTCCCTTACGAAGCATCTTATTGTACGCTAAATAAAAGGCGTTTCTTATGATTAAGAAAAAGAAAGCCACTTTCAAGAAGACTGCTGTCAAAACCAGCCATCGTGCAGCAGAATATCGTATGCAGGGTGCCAAACTAGCATCTGGTGATCCTATCATCACGACAGGGGTGCGAGTGACGGTCAGTAAATATGGAGAAGTGCTAAGAAGACTGACCGATGAATGACCCGTTGGTTTACTCTTGAGACTTTTCGCCAGCTCTGTTTTGATTTAGCAGCCACTGCTAGTTGGATTAAATTAGAACCAATTCCTGCTTTTTATACACGTCGTCCAGGAATCTTAGAATCCTGTTTAGGCACTCCACAACAAACTTTTGATGAAAAACCTTTATATCCGACCCTCGTTGAGCAAGCTTCTATATTTTTTTACCTGTTAATCAAG
>JALLOM010000038.1 GCA_027717865.1 Acidobacteria bacterium AH-259-O06
ACGTCCATCAGCTTCTTGTTCCGCGTGTCGAGCCGGACATGCTCCTGCTCGATGAGATATTCGAGCCGGGAGACTTCCTTTTCGGTCTCGGCCATCCGATGCTGGATTTCGTCATGCCGGCGGTCGAGCTCGGCAATGCGCTTTTGGCGGTTCACATTCTTCCCCGGACGCTGATGCTCTTGCAGTAGAAGCTTCTTCAGTTGAGTTCGCACGGCCTGACGCTCTTGCTCCAGGGCCTTGTATTGGCCGCTTTTCATTTGCCTTTGTTCCACGTTGTCTTTGAGTCGCTTGTAGGCCGTGCTCGCGTAGCTGGTGATCTGGTTGATGCCGAAGTGGTGCTCCAGGTATTTGAAGTCGTTTTCCTGAATCCACCGGTTGAAGATCAGGGTGATGATTTCTGGTGCCTGGCGGTGGCGATCGTCGGTCAAAATCCCCACCTGCACAGCTTGCCCCCGTGGATTGGTGGCCTGCACGCGCAGTTGTCGCATGCGCTCGTCTCGTGGCCAGGCGCGGTCGATGTACTCAAAACGGTACGTTCGCAGGTCTGTGCAGTTGTTGCGCGGCCGCTGCAGCAGGAACCGGCCCGTGATCTGTTGCTCCCGCCACGGCACCGCCTTGTAGCCCTTCTGCCACGTGATCAGATGGTAGTTCTCGCTTTCGATGATCTGATGGAACACGTCTAGGCTGTAGATGCCTCGATCGAGCACCAAGCTCAGGACGCGCCAAGGGTCGATGCCCACCAGGGTCCGAAACTCCTCGGTGATTTTGTAGAATCGAGCGCGTAGATCCTCATAGTTGTCCAGGTGTTCGATGTAGACCGGATGGCCGCCGGCCGTGTGAATGAAGTCCATGTACAGGGCCTTGCCCACGCCGCGAACCACTGCACACCACCCCTTGAGCACCTTCTGCATGCCCGTGTAGTGCTTGCTGTGGGGATCGTAGTAGAAGTCGTCCCAGGCATCAAGATCGACCCCATCCGCATTCAGCCGTAGCAGTTGGTGCACGTTTTCAGGCGAAGCCAATTGGGTCAGTTGCAGTCGCTGAGGCCGCAGCGAGGACAGGGTCTTGCCCAACAGGAACGTCAGATCGCACAAGTCCAGCAGTTTGGTTTGTTCGATATTGACCGCTCCCAATAGGATCGTGGCCAGCCACTGCTTGAGCAACCATCCGCCCTGCCCGACCGATTGCTCTACCCGTACAAGCACGGCGTTGAAGATGAGGACCCCGGCGTGATGGCATAATCTCGCGGCCCCGTCGGTTGGTTGTGCAAAAACGGCAGACTCCTGGCGATTGTCCGGCCCCAGCGTATCAGCCTCCTGGCACAGAACCGGCGCACACTCAAGAGCTTGCGCCGCCGGTAGCTCTCCATGCGCCAGCTCCGAATCGACAGGGTTCTCCCGTTTCGGCGGATCGGAATTGCCCCAATTCGGCTCCAGGGGCTCTGCAGCCTGTTGCTTCAGTTCTTTGAGCAAGGGGCGAAGCGTCTCCGCCGAGATACTCACACCGAACACTTTCTTGAGCTCCTGCCGAACGCTCTGGCTGTACGCATAGCGGGTTTCGCCATAGATCGACCCGAAACGCATCCGCACATAGGACTCGATTTCGGGAGTCAGTTTTCGGTGGCCACCACGGCCACGCAGAGCTTGCAGCAGTTGGTCTGCATCACCGCTTTTCAGCGCGTCGCCCCACCTTTTCATGGTCTTGCGAGCGATCCCGAATTCTTTCTCCAAGCTCTTGGCCTTGATGCGGGCGTTGTACAGCCGCGCCACCAGCAGTTTGAATTCGGGGTCCTCCTTATCGGCCCGCACGATCTCCAGGAGTTGAGCGCCGTAGTAGACGTGCAGTTGTTCCCCCTTCGCGTCCCGGAAAACGGTGAAGACAGGATTCCTCTTGTCTGTGCCCAGGATTTGTTGTAAATAGGGTCTCTGTTCGAGGGTAGCTCCTCCGGTTTCGTTCTTATGTTTCATGCCCGGAGGAGTCTACCTTACTGCCCCGAAAGCCTCCGGCTTGGCGGAAAAGCGGGAATTCAACTTGCGATTGTTGCCCGGCGATTTCGGCCTTCTACTGCCGTTTTACTGAGTTCTGCCTAATATGGGACCCGGCAGGAAAACTTTGCCCCTTGTTATTTTTCAGATTTCAGGAATCCTATTTGAAAACTTTGTTGATCCCTTTGTTGATCCCTTTGCCCAGGCTCGCATTTGGGGCACACGAGAACTGTTCCAATACTCTCTGGGAACTAGGATTTTGGTTTTCGGGATTTTTCTATTCCGGGACTCCTAAAGTCACAGTAGTCTCATTAGTCTCATTTGTTGGGTAGTCCCGCTCGCCCGGCCCACGCTCTCTGGCTCGCACCAATTTCACCAGTCATGCGTTTTTTTATTTCGTTATTTTTTTATCTCGGGACTCCTGTTTTTGCGTCGGGACACAGAGAAGCGCCTAAGTACCCACCCGGACGCAACTGGAACGGGACTCCTACCCAAACCGGTTTTTGTTCTCGACACATTTTTTGCCGCTTGGAGTTGACTTAAGTTAGTAATTAACTTATTATTGGACTAAATGAGCCACCCGATAAAGGTCGCAACCGAAGTTTGGATAGCCACTGCCCTGCTTCACCGTGAGCATCTAGAAAGGGAGGACTTTGCTGTGATAGAGATCGTGGATCGGGTGGCCCAAGAGAATCTGGCAGGTGAGTTGAGGCCGGGTGTTCAGATTCATGCCTCCCAGCACTGTGTGGCCAACAAGCGACCACACCCTAACAACTTCAGGATGCTCTACGAGACGAGCCGGGGCCGTCGTCGTCTCTTCAGGCCAGGGGACGACTTTCACGAGTATCGGAAAAGTGGCAAAAGGGTTCCCGGCGCTAACGACGTTCCACCCCAGTATCAGTATCTGCTGGAGTGGTATGAGCAGGAGTACTGCCAGCTGGCAGGACACCCAGAGGAGGGGAAGAGGAAATGACGATCTCAGTGAACAACAACGTTCGAGGTTCAGCCTTCCAATTGGACGCTCAGAAAATTCTCTCTCGTTATCTCGGGGTGGATCTCCTGATGGAGCAACCCATCCCTATCGGCCATCCCCCAAAGGCTCACCGTTTCGACCTGGCGTCGTCGGATAGCAAGTTTGTGGGGGAATGCAAAGACTACCATTGGACGGAAGGCGGGAACGTGCCGAGCGCTAAGATCAGCACACTGAATGAGGCAGTTCTTTATTTGCTCCAGCTCCCAACTGGAACTCGCCGCTTCGCTGTGTTGCCGAGGTCGGTTCACCCTTCACGTGGCGAGACCCTGGCCGAGTACTACCACAGGACTTATAGGCACCTGCTTGGAGACATCCGCATATTTGAGCTGGATGCCGACACCAACGGAGTAAAGAAACTAGGAAAGAAAAAATAAACGACGGTGGCATAGCGGGTCTGAAGGCAGATGGTGCTGCCAACAGACCCTAACCACCCTAAGTAACGGAGGTACTTAGAATGGCTAACCAAATTCTAACCCACTCCTCTCAATCTCAGCATTACACCATCAAGGAATTTCAGCTGCTGGTCAAAGATGCACCAGTGGTGCCTGCTGAAATTCAGCCCTTTGTGGGTGTCCAATTTCGCTCCTCAGCGGACATCTACCGGCTATTCAAGGGACTGGCTTCGATGCCGGTGGAAACATTCCTGGTGGTCCATCTGGATGGCAAAAACCGCATGGTGGGAATGACCACTTGCTCTATTGGCTCCATGACTTCTTCTGTGGTTCATCCACGGGATGTCTTCAGGCCAGCCATAGCCAACATGACAGCCGGATTGATCTTTATCCACAACCATCCAAGTGGTGATCCTGCTCCGAGTCAGGAGGATATGCAGATTACTCGAAGGCTGTGTGAAGTGGGCAAGCTGATCGGTATCAAGTGTCTCGATCACATCATCATTGGCCAAGGTCGTTACTTCAGTTTTGCTGACCAGGGATATCTGAGGTGAGGGGGGGTGGAATCCATGAGCAAGACGACACGAGTTGCCGTATACGCCAGGGTCTCCAAGGCAATAGAGCAAACCAATGAGAATCAGCTTCTGGACCTTCGCCGTTACGTCTCCGATAGAGGTTGGCCAGTCTATAAGGATTATTGCGATGATGTGACAGGCACCAAGGACTCACGTCCAGCCCTGAATGAACTGATGAACGATGCCAAAAAGCGCCGCTTTGATGTAGTGCTGGTGTGGAGATTTGACCGATTTGCCAGAAGCACTAAGCATCTGATTCTGGCCCTGGAGGAGTTCAGAAATTTGGGCATTGACTTTGTGAGCTTTCAAGAGAACATCGACACCTCCAGTCCGCTCGGTAGTGCCATCTTCACCATCATCAGTGCTGTGGCTCAGTTGGAGAGGGATATCATCGCTGAGAGAGTAAAGGCGGGGCTGAGACGAGCAAAGGAAAGCGGGAAGAAGCTCGGACGCCCCCGTGTGATCGTGGACGCGGCCAGAATTGCCTCGCTACGCGCCCAGGGCCGTTCCTGGGCCGAGATCTCTGAGGAGCTAGGGGTTGGTAAAGGGACGGCACAGCGGGCCTTTTACAGCTTGCCCAAAAACCCTCGCGGAAAGCCACCCGTAAACGACTGATTCTCCTAGTGCGCTGAACTAGGATTTGAACGGCCCACAAACAGTTGTTTTCTGGACAAAACCTTTAGGGTTTGCAATGGGGATTCGCACGCCATTTGAACTTCCCATGCCAGCGTGGTAGAGGAGAAGTCACTCAAAGACCGATGGAAGAGAGAACCAAAATCGATGGCGAAAAGGGAATAGTTATTGCCATTACGCCAGAGGCTATCGAGTTCAGGCTTCCAACCATAGAGTGGACCATGGGAAGTCATGGCCCCGCATCCTCAAGTCAGCTTTGGAAGCGGGCTGTGGCAGAAGATATTCAAGATTCAGAGCTCGAAGAGTTGATAAAAAGGGCTCTGCGAGCCCGGCGCCGAGAGTTTAAGAGGTGCCAATACTGCGGGGAGTTGGTACCCCCGGAGCACAGAATAGAAAAGGATGTATGCCATGGGTGTGCTTCTAAGCATCTCGGGGTGGTCTTCTAAAACGCCTAAATGAAAGGCTAATAGATCGTGGCTATCTTTTTCCGCTCCTGAATTAAAATTCAGCGAAGTGACCACCTTGGGCAGCCTTCTAGAATCAGAAACCCGCAATTGGTTCGTCAACATTGACCCTGAATGGCCGTGCATAGTGATCCCGTCGATCGAGTCAGAGGTATCCTTCTCGGGTTAGCCGCAGGAGACCGAAATGGTGGCCCAATACGGTTGGCCGTCCGACTTGCCGAAAGTCTCGTCGAACTGGAATCCTTCAATGAGGAAGACATCTTCCGTCGCTACCTAGAGTGGTGGAAACATGGAGCGTTTGATACCGGGCCCACAGCAGGAGCGATTCTTGCTCTCGTGGCGTCGGGAGTTGGACATGACGTTGCGGTCCGTCAAGTGCACAAACAATCTGGAGAACGGACCGCGGGCTGCAATCCTGCCCACCGCTCCGCTCCGCTCGCCATGGCCGGCTTTATTCAAGAAGATAGATTGGCCGATTGCGCTATCACTGAAGCTAGGCTCACCCATTGGGACTCGACAGCTGGTGATGTTGCTGCAGCATCCGTGACAATCTGCAGAGCACTTGTCAACGGTAGGAGCTGGCAAGAGTCACTCAAGATTGGTGAGGATGGTCGAGTAAGTGAGACTCGGGACGCTTTCAGTCCAACAGATCCTGACAGCCTGAGTGTCAGCGGATACGCCCCTGAAGCTCTTAGAGCGGCCCTGTACTTTGTGGGATCAGAATCCACCTTCTCGGAAGCACTTGGGGCCTGCATTGACTTCGCTGGTCCTGCTAACTACTCTCCGGTTCTTGTAGGTGCATTAGCAGGAGCTAGATGGGGTTCAAGCCAAATCCTGTCAAGTCATCTCTCACACTGCTCAATTCTGGAAAGAGTCGAACACGCCGCCGATTTCTTGGCATCTTCCCGGAAATAATGAGTTTGCATCATACCTTTCCCTCGGTCAAAATAATGAATCAAGGTACAATCGCTAAAGTCCATGAAACTTGACAATCTGAAACCAGAACGAATAGTCCGTGGTTCGATTCTTCCGGAACCGGTGAAGATCATCGCAACAGTGCCGGTGGGAGATTCTGTCAAGCTGATTGGTGAGGGTCTGGAAACAGGAAAAGTCCATGCGCCCATTCTCACTCCGGAACAGATCGCGGAGCTGGAAATCTCCCCTGAAAAGAAGCCCTTCGATGGAGATGCCGCCAGATTTCGCCTCGGTATTGAGGCAATGAGGTTAGGCTTGGCCTACGAGTACGATCCCTATTTCAGCCTATCGATTGCGCGAGTGGACCCGCTGCCTCACCAGCTCGAAGCGGTGTATGACTACTTTTTGAAGATGCCCCGCATCCGCTTTCTCCTAGCAGACGACCCGGGGGCTGGTAAGACCATCATGGCAGGGCTTCTCGTTAAGGAATTAAAAGTGCGTGGGGTCATCAGACGCATTCTCATCGTGACTCCCGCTAACCTCTGTTTCCAATGGCAACGAGAGCTCAAAGACAAGTTCAGAGAGAGCTTTCAGATTGTCCGCAGTGATCTGCTGCGGGCCAGCTACGGTGCGAACCCTTGGCAAGATATCGACCAGTGCATTACCTCAGTCTCTTGGGTCTCTCGAATTGAAGACGCCAAGGATAGCCTGATGCGAAGCCAGTGGGATCTTGTCATCGTTGACGAGGCTCACAAAATGAGCGCCTACGGCAAAAAGAGTGCCTATGGAGAAGAGAAGAAAACGTTGGCCTACCAACTGGGTGAGGCGCTATCGGAGATGACCGATCACTACCTTCTGATGACGGCAACTCCGCATAAGGGAGATCCGGAGAACTTCAGCCTTTTCCTCCGCTTGCTGGACCGGGATGTTTATGCCGACATCAAGAGCCTGGAGAAGGCAATGGAGCAACGCACGGCTCCTTTCTACCTTCGCCGGGTTAAGGAAGCCCTGGTGACGTTTCCTGACCCGGACACCGGCGAGTCCAAGAACCTATTTACCAAGAGGATCGTTCACACTGTTCCTTTCCAGATTGACGATGATGAGTTCGACTTCTACGACACCCTCACTCGCTATGTGGAAGACCAGTCCATCAAGGCTTCGCAAGACGACTCGGCCCGAGGCAGGGCCCTGGGCTTTACCATGGCGATGCTGCAGCGACGTTTCGCGTCCAGCATCTATGCGGTTCGGCGAACGTTGGAGCGGATGAAGGAACGACGCGAGAAGATATTAGAGAATCCTGAGGCGCACCGACAAGAGCAGCTGGCCAAGAGAGTCCCGGATGATTTTGAGGATCTACCCGAGGACATGCAGCAGGAGATCATGGAGCAACTCGAAGCCGTAGTAGCTTCCATCGATCCGGATGATCTGCACGAAGACATTCTTGAGCTGGGCAAGCTCGTTACCCAAGCAAAGGCTTTGGAAAAGCGTGAAATCGAAAGCAAGCTGACCCAACTGAAAGAGGTGATCACGGAGGACGGCATCTTCAAAGATGAGAAAATGAAGCTCCTGATTTTCACCGAGCATAAGGACACACTCGACTACCTTGCCGGTGATGGGCGTGGTGGGCGTCCCCTGGGCAAACTGCGAGAGTGGGGACTCAATGTCACTCAGATTCATGGTGGCATGAAGATCGGGGACCGGGACAAACCAGGTACACGCATCTACGCAGAACGAGAGTTTAAGGAAGACTGCCAGGTTATGGTTGCCACGGAGGCAGCGGGTGAAGGCATCAACCTACAATTCTGCTGGTACATGATTAACTATGACATCCCCTGGAATCCGAACCGCCTTGAGCAGCGTATGGGGCGTATTCACCGCTATCTCCAGGAGAAGGATTGCCTCATCAACAATTTTGTCAGTACCAACACTCGCGAAGGGCGCGTCCTTGAAAAGCTCTTTGACCGGATTCAGCAGATCGAAAAGGATCTTGATCCAGACCGAACAGGTAAGGTTTTTAATGTTTTGGGTGACCTCTTCCCGGCGAACCAACTAGAGCGGATGCTTCGTGAAATGTACACTCGCAATCTTACCGAGGATGTGATCAAGGATCGCATCGTCAAACAAGTGGACACTGAGAAGTTGCGACAGATCACGGAATCAGCCCTGGAAGGTCTCGCCAAGCGGGAATTGAATCTGTCCGCTATTGTGGGCAAGTCAGAAGAAGCGAAAGAACGGCGGCTTGTTCCCGAGGTCATTGAGGATTTTTTCTTGCAGGCGTCTACACTGGCGGGTATCTCACCGAAAGCCGACAGAAAACAGGAGCATGTTTATCGCGTGGGGCGTCTACCACGCATCATCATGCCCTACGGCGAGCAGCTTGAGCCACGTTTCGGAAAATTGGGTCGCGAGTACAAACTGATTGTGTTCGACAAGGAGTTGCTGGCTACAGACCCAACCCTGGAATGGGTCACTCCCGGCCATCCGCTCTTTGAGAGTGTTCGCGCTATAGTGCAGGACAAGGCCCAGAATGACCTGCAACGGGGGGCAGTATTCTACGATTTGCACGGTCGTGCTCCTGCCCTGCTCAACGTTTTCTCCGGGGAAATTCGAGACGGTAGCGGTCACATCCTGCACAAGCGCCTCTTCGTGACCCAGACCACAGAGGAAGGAGCTATCACCGTGCGCCAGCCCACCATCTTCCTGGACCTCTCCCTCGCTCCCAAGGCTACGGAAGTGCCCGATGGCGAGGACCTTCCGGGAAGGGAGCGTGCCGAAACGATCCTATACGAGGAATCGCTGACGCCACTGCTTGAAGAGGAGACCGTCCAACGCGAGAAGGAAGTGAAAACGATCTCCGAGCACATAGAAATCAGCTTGAACGCGATCATCGACCGGACCCAGATCCAGTTGGGAGAACTCCTGAACCAGAAGGAGTCCGGCTCCCAGGAAGCAGGGCTGGAGGGCCGAATCAAAATGATGGCTGACAAGCTCGACGAATTGAACAACCGCCTGGAGCAGCGCCGCGCTGAGCTGGAGAAGGAGCAGCAGTGTACGATCAGTAACATTCAACATCTGGGCAGTGCCTGGGTTCTACCGCACCCTGATCGGAAGACCCCTGCAGTCAAGAACATGGTCAGCGATCCGGAAATCGAAAAGATTGCTGTTGATGCGGTAATCCAGTACGAAGAAGGCCGCGGCTGGAAAGTGCAGAGTGTGGAAGAGGAAAACCGTGGGTTTGACCTAATTTCTCGTAAACCTCACCCGGAGGATCCAGATACCGCCATTGAGGTCCGATTCATAGAGGTGAAAGGCCGCTCCCACGTGGCCGAAGTGGCGCTTACTACCAACGAGTATAAGACCGCAGAACGGCTCAAGAAGGACTACTGGCTCTACGTGGTGTTCAACTGCGCGAGCAAGCCCGAGTTACACGTCATCCAGGACCCAGCGCGGATGGGGTGGAAGCCAGTGGTCAAAGTTGAGCATTACCATGTCGGAGCCAACGAAATTCTGAAGTCGGAGACACGGGATGGATAGGTACTGTAAGAGGCTAATCGAAGTGGACTTACCGATTAGGAGACTTTCGATCCAAGCTACACGTGAGAAAGAAAGTCGCAGGGGACATATTCCCCAGTTACACATATACCCAGCGGCGCGTCCCACTGCTGCCTGTAGAGCTATTGCCTGTGCAGCTCTTTGGACAGACCCGGTGGACATGGCAGAGTGGAACGAGGAAGCATGGAATGACAGGTCTTCGCAGCAAAAGGTCAGTTCTTCTAAATATTTGACTGGTCTTGTTTCGATTCTCAAACCTTTCGCAAAAGCGGTAGCAAACACTCAGCGAGGAAACGAATCCCTCATTGCAGATCTGCAGGTAGATCTTGCCAGCAAGAAAGCAGAAAAGAGGCAACGGGCAAGAAAAGAGGCCGAACATCGTCACGAGTTCTGGCACGATTTCGGTAGCAAGGATTCTTACACTCCGGCTGATCTCCGTGGAGCGTTGTACGAGCTCATTGTAGCTTTCGCCGGGTGGGAACAGTCTGTTCACGGTTTATGGCTAGATACAGTTCGTCAAATTACCAAGCTATCCGCAGAGTCACTAGGTCAACCAGTTGGTAGCCCCTTCTTCGTAGTCGACCCCTTCGCGGGGGGTGGAGCAATTCCACTTGAAGCTGTCAGACTAGGCTGCCAAACGTTTTCATCAGATCTGAATCCCGTGGCCGCGACGATCAACAGGGTTTTGTTGGAGTTCTTACCGCTTCATGGCGACAAGTTAGTAGCTCACGTCCGAGGTTGGCTATCCTGGGTAGTCGAACAGGCAACTCTACGCCTTTCTTCTTGTTATCAACCCAGCAGTGGTGAAGAAACTCCTACAGCATATCTTTGGGCAAGGACTATTTTGTCCGAAGGCCCAGGAATAGATGGCAAAGCGATTGAAATTCCATTGCTAAGGTCGATGCGGTTAACTCGGCGTCGACGAGACGGTGATTGGTACATCCGATGGAAGCGCAACAGCGGGGGGCAAATTCTTCTTGAAGAAGTGTGCGAAAGAGATGTTAATGGTAAGCGTTCCTCAATTCTGCGTCCAGAGTTCGAGATATTTCGCACGAAAGAAAAAATCTCCATGGACGATGGGACTATATTGGGAGGAGCGGCAACGTGTCCCATCACAGGCCACACCACACCAGTTTCTTCTGTCCGACGTCAGTTAGACAACCGTCATGGTGGATCGAGTGATTCACGCCTATATTGTGTCGTGTTCGACTCCACTGACGGGAACAGAGCGTTTCGCCTACCGACTAGAAGAGACTTTGAATCCCTGGATGAAGCAGAGAAATTACTGCATGCTGTCGACCCCTCCGGAGATTTACTGTCTGAGCCTCTCCCCAAACAGGGGACCAACGGTTTCAGGGTGCAAAGGTATGGAATGAAGAGATGGCGTGATCTATACACTCCACGTCAGCTACTGTGTCTGAAGACCTATGCAGATTTGGTTGGGGAGTATTTGGATAGTTGCGTAGACCCGTCGGATTCGGATCTGCGTGCAGGACTCGCCGCCGTACTGAGTCTCATCATTGGTAGATTGGCCGATTTGAATGCTTCACTTTGTGTTTGGCAGCTTAACACACCTAATACGGCACATGTCTTTGGTCGATGGGCTCTACCTATGGTCTTTGATTTTGGCGAAATTAATCCACTCGCTGGAGTCGGAGGCTCTCCCGGATCTGTGGTAAAGAGAACAATCAGGATCCTTAGTCACATTGCTCAAGGAATCACCTCCCTTGGACATGTGACAATGTGCGATGCTGAACGGCTAGTCCTGCCCGACGACGTGGGAGACTTGTTATTCACAGATCCTCCCTACTATGACGCTATACCCTACAGTGACTTACTGGACTTCTTTCTTGTATGGCACAAACAGGTTGGGTGCATTGACAATTATGGAATCCTTGAGCAAGGACTAGGTCCAAAAACCGCGGAATGTGTGGTCGATCTCTCAAAGAATAAGGACCACGCTTTTTTCTTCACCAAAATGACCGCCGCGATGACTGAAGCGCGAAGGGTTATCTCTCCCGATGGATTAGGGGTCATAGTGTTCGCGCACAAATCAACAGCAGGGTGGGAAGCACTATTATCTTCAATGGTACAAGCAGGCTGGGTAATTAGTGCTTCTTGGCCTATCGATACTGAGATGACATCTCGTCTGAGGGCCAAAGGCTCGGCGGCTCTAGCATCTTCAGTACATCTCGTCTGCCGTCCCCGCGAAAACCCAGATGGTTCACTTTGCACTCACAAGATCGGCGACTGGCGCGATGTACTCGCCGAACTCCCCGAGCGAATCCACGAATGGATGTCCCGCCTGGCGGCAGAGGGCGTGGTCGGTGCGGATGCCATTTTTTCCTGCCTTGGACCGGCCCTGGAGATCTACACCCGGTACTCCTCCGTGGAAAAGGCCAGTGGTGAGAAGGTCGAACTGAAGGAATACCTCGAACAGGTCTGGGCTGCCGTGTCTCGTGAAGCCCTCGATATGATCTTTGAAGGAGCTGACGCTTCCGGTTTCGAGGAGGACGCCCGTCTGACCGCCATGTGGCTCTGGACTTTGCGAACGTCCGCTGAGAGTGACGAGGAAGCCGACGGTGCCGGTGAAAAGACCAAGAGTGTTAGAGGGTATAGCCTCGAGTACGATGCGGCTCGGAAGATCGCTCAGGGACTGGGTGCCCACCTGGAGAATTTAGATCACCTAGTAGAAATAAAGGGAGCCACCGCGACGCTACTCTCAGCTGCAGCTCGGACTCGCTACCTTTTCGGCAAAGATTCTGCTGAAGCCCCTAAAGGCAGGAGGAAGAAGAAAAAGAAGAGCCAGTTGTCCCTGGAATTTGAGCAGGAGCTAAAGGAGTTGGAAGAAAAATCCGGCGACTGGACGGGGGAACTTTCGGGTGGGGCTGGCTCGACTGTCCTGGACCAACTTCACCAGAGCATGATTCTTTTTGCCGCAGGTCGTGGCGAGGCATTGAAGCATTTTCTAGTTGAAGATGGTGTGGGGAGGGACCCTCGATTCTGGCGTTTGGCGCAAGCACTGTCCGCCTTGTATCCGTCAGCCACGGAGGAGAAGCGCTGGGTGGATGGTGTCCTCGCCCGCAAGAAGGGACTAGGATTTTAGTGGTCTGTCTAAACATCCATTAGCAATAGGAATTGGCTATGGCAAAGATCACGCCGTGGTACAAAATCGTGACTCCGCGCAGGGATTTGCGGGAAGGTAAACCGCTGGATGCTTCCGAGTTCGCGGTGCACCTGGATCACGTCCGGGACGGTCGGGCGAGTGAAGATTATCAGAATCCAGCACGCTTCTTCGAGCGAACCTTCTTAACCAAAAACTTACATAGCACGGCTAGCGAGGTGGTGCGTCGCCTGTCTGGAGAAAAGACTGAGACCTCGGCGGTGTTTAACATGGCCACCCAGTTCGGGGGAGGAAAAACCCACGCCCTGACTCTTCTTTATCATCTGGTCACACATGGCCCCAAGGCAACGAAGTGGGAGGGAGTTTCCAGAATCCTTGACCAAGCGGGGGTGAAAGAAGTGCCAGAGGCCGCAACGGCGGTCTTCGTAGGAAGCGAGTTTGATTCTATCGAGGGCCGCGGAGGAGATGACGGCACACCGAAACGGAAGACCCCGTGGGGTGAGATCGCTTTCCAGCTCTCCGGGCAAGCCGGCTTCGATGTTGTGGCAGAGCACGAAAAGCAGATGATTGCACCGGCCGGTGAGGTCATACGCAAGTTTCTTCCCACGGACAGGCCGTCTTTGATCCTTATTGACGAGCTGATGAATTACATTAGCCGGAACCGTAAAAGCGGCCTCGCTACCCAACTCTACAGCTTTGTCCAAAATCTTTCTGAAGAATCCCGTGGCAGTGACGGAGTAGTCCTAGTGGTTTCCATTCCAGCTTCGGAACTGGAGATGACAGCTGAAGATCGCTCCGACTATGAACGCTTCAAAAAATTACTGGATCGAGTGGGCAAGCCAGTGATCATGTCGGCAGAAGCCGAAACTTCAGAAATCATCCGTCGCCGGCTCTTCGAGTGGGATCCCAAAGCGATCAGCAGTGATGGCAAGGTTCTGCTTTCAAAAGAAGCTGTTGCTGCGTGTAGCGAGTATGCGAATTGGCTAAATGACAATCGCCCGCAGATCCCAAACTGGTTCTCCATTGATCATGCCAGGGACACATTTGAGGCTACCTATCCCTTTCACCCCATAGTGCTCTCAGTCTTTGAACGCAAATGGCAAGAACTGCCCCGTTTCCAGCAGACCCGTGGAATACTGCGCTTGCTGGCTCTGTGGGTCTCCCACGCTTACCGGAAAGGATTTAAGGGTGCCAGCCGGGATGCGCTCATTGGACTGGGGTCTGCCCCTCTTGAGGACTCTGTTTTTCGTTCAGCGGTTTTGGAACAACTCGGCGAGTCTCGCCTGGAAGGTGCAGTGACTACCGACATCTGCGGAAAGAAGGACTCAAACGCGGTGAGGTTGGACGAGGAAGCCGTCGATACCATCAAGAAGGCCCAGCTTCACAGGAAGGTTGCTTCCACCATCTTCTTTGAGTCCAACGGCGGCCAGACCAAAAACGAGGCCAGTCTTGCCGAGATCCGTCTGGCTGTGGCTGGACCCGCGACAGATATTGGCAATGTAGAAACCGTTCTGGAGGGATTGATCGACGCCTGTTACTACCTGACCTCGGAGCGCAACCGATACCACTTCAGCCTGAAGGAGAATCTCAACAAACGCTTCGCAGACCGCCGTGCCAGCGTCCGAGATGAAGACATGGAGCGCGAGATCCGAGAAGAGATTCAGAAGGTGTTCCAAGCCACCCAGGGGGTTGAGCGAGTGTTCTTTCCAGATAAGAGTGGGCAAATTTCTGATCGCCCCGTAATCACATTGGTTGTCTTGGCTCCAGATCAGTCGATTCAGGAAGATACTAAGATCCGAGACAAGGTTGAGGCGATGACCAGGGAATACGGGAAGTCGGCCCGAACCTATAAGAGTGCTCTTATTTGGATTGTGCCTGAATCTGCCAATTCTCTACGTGAAGAGGCCAGGAAACTGTTGGCATGGCGGGACATCCGTGACGAGAGCTTGAACCTTGATGAACGTCAGCAGAAACAGCTTGATACCAACCTCAAGAAGGCAAAACGGGACTTGACTGAAGTAGTGTGGCGAACGTACAAGAACGTCCTACTTCTGGACAAGGACAACTCCATCAAAACGATTGATCTGGGCTTGGTCACTTCTAGCGCTGCGGAATCTTTGACGAAACTCATCTTCTCTAGGCTTCGCCAGACAGGAGAGGTAGAAAAGGAAGTGAGTCCTCGTTTTCTCGTTCGCTACTGGCCCCCTGCCTTCCAAGAATGGAGTACGAAGTCTGTGCGAGACGCTTTCTACGCATCACCCCAATTCCCACGACTCCTCTATCCAGAGACGATTAAGGACACGATTGCACGAGGCGTGTGTGAAGGTCATATCGCCTATGTCGCCAAATATCCACAGGGCGGATATGAGCCGTTCATATACAAGGCGAAGCTCGAAGCCAGTGAAGTAGAGATCTCAGATGATGTCTTTATCCTTACAGGTGAAGAAGCGGAAAAACACATCAAACCGCCAGAGCTAACACACGTGTTGCTTTCCCCTTCTCAGACACAACTAAAGCCTGGGACGAAGCAAGCCTTCACTGTTGAAGGTATCGACCAGTTCGGTCAGCCGATTGAGACTGGGGATGTCAAGTGGACTGCTACCGGAGGGGAGATTGGCTCGGATGGAGTTTTTAGAGCAGGCGAAGATGAAGGGAACTTTCTTGTCACGGTCGAAGTTCAGGGAAAGACTGGAACGGCTGCAGTGGCTGTTACCAAAGAAGACCGGCCAGAGACACTTCCCTTACCACTCAAGGCCGGGAAATTGACCTGGACCGGTGAAGTCGCACCCCAGAAATGGACCAACCTGTACATGAAGGTTTTGACCAAACTTGTCTCTGGCGGCGAAGTTAAGTTGAACGTCAGGATTGAAGCCAAACCCAAAGACGGAGTCACCGATCAGCAAGTTGAAGAAATAAAAGCCGCTCTTCGGGGCTTGGGGCTTGGTGACGACGTAAAGACTGAGTAGCCCTCGAAGAAGGAAAGAGCAGCAGCATTCACGCAGTGCAATCCAGTTCAGCCCTCTCTAACGTTTGTGAAAGGGAGATTGCGAAGTGGGAAGTGCTTTTTCACCGCAGACTATCGCGGCTCTAGTCGAAGTAATAACGGGTGGCTCAGGAATGCGCCAGAAAGACCCAATTGGTATTTATCGTAGTGGTCCGGTACTCGAGCACTTTTTTGGATTAGCGGGACTAGAACTTGAGATCGGTAGCCAGTCGCGAGTTCCCGCCGTTCGCAAACTGCTGGTAACAACAAACAAGCAGGAGGATGGATTCGAGGTCATAAGACGAGTCATTGAGCAGGTAGCGGATCCTAGTGAGTATCTTGACGATCTCTCAAAAACTGGTGCAGTAGTAGAGTACCTCAACAAGAGGCTACAGGCAGATAAATACGAGGTTCGGCTAATCGATGATCGCTATAGACTCTTACCTCGCGGAGTCACGGCACCAGTGACCTCATCCCTAACAGCTACAGCGAACTTCCTGAACCTGGATTCCGTCACCCGGGATTTTGAGCGTGCCCTAAAACAATCGGAAAGTGATCCTGCGGATGCGATTACGGCAGCGTGTTCG
>JALLOM010000380.1 GCA_027717865.1 Acidobacteria bacterium AH-259-O06
TTAATGCAATCCGCGAAGATGGGTCGTGCATTTCTTACTAGAGCTGATATTCCTTAGCACAAGGAGTGAGCTAATGTGTTGTGTTTCAGCCGACAAGAGATTTAGTTCTCTATCTCTGTTGATAAGATAGAAGCATCTAGAACCCACCAAGCTTGTTAGAGAAACTCAGCCCTTGTTCGGCTGCAAACGACCAGTTAGGCCAGGCAACATCATTATGCCCCTGCTCGACGGCTGGACACGCACGCCAAGACCAGTATGGAGTAACATCCATGAGCAGCTACGCTGAGCTCGGCATTATATTTTGGTTCCGCCGGAAGATATTGCTTGGATCGTACTTATTCTTGATTGCGAGGAGCCGCGAGTAGTTTCCTCCGTACGCTGCTTTTGCGGCAGCCTGCCCCTCAGTACTCGGATAGTTCGCATAAATCCGCCCGGCCGAGTGTGACTGGAGCGCATTCCACGTCTCCTCGGACCATTCGACTATCGCCGCCGTGACATAGGGGTCGTTCCACAGCGCCAGGATCCGCACATGCAGTGCACCAGGGCTACGCAGTTCGAATGCGGTCGCGTCGAATGCGACGCGACAGACTGCGCCATGCATGTAGTGATCAAGGCCAATTGCGGCTCCGGGATCTGGCGCGTGTGCGAAGCGGTCGAGCATGACGTCGATTGCATCTTCGGACAGACTTTCCAGATAGCAAGCCTTAATGTGACTGAACGTCCATGAGCCGCCAGCACCCTCAGTAAAGCTGTCGCTGTAAGCTCTCGGCTGCACGGTATCGCGCACCGGGTTCGCGTGCGTACGGAGCGGTCGAATGATTTTCTCTCCATCGTTCAAATCGCCTGAGAAACACACAACTAAATTGAGCAGTGGGTCTCCGTCCCGCTGTAGAGAGGCAACCGCCTGGAGTTCGTCCGGCGCCTCAGCCATAAAGTCCCGGTAGAAACTGAGCATGGCGCGGGCGTCCGAAAGCCGGTATGTGAGCACGCCCGCGAACACGGCACTCAAGGGGTGCAGGCGATACGCCAACGACGTGGCGATCCCGAAGTTCCCTCCACCGCCACGGATCGCCCAGAACAAATCAGGATTTTCGGTCGCATTTGCCACGATAGACTGACCGTCAGCCGTCATCAGCTCGGCCGAGAGCAGGTTGTCGCATGTAGCACCGTACTTGCCCGAAAGCCAGCCGAGGCCGCCTCCCAGCGTGAGACCGGAGATTCCGACCGTCGGGCATTCCCCGAGAACGGGGACAAGATCGTGGGGGCTGGTCGCCTCGACCAGTTCATACGCAACCACACCAGAGCCGGCCCGCACGGTGCGGTTGCCTGGATCGACCGCGATTTCCTTCATCGGTGAGACATCGATGACGAGGCCGTCATCGCAAGTGCTCCATCCCAGGAAACTGTGAGCGCCGCCCCGCACGGCGAGGACTAAGTCGTGCTGCCTTGCGAATTCGACACACCGCGCGACGTCGTCCGGCCGTTCGCACCGCGCAATAATCCCCGGACTTTTTTCGGTCGTGGGATTCCAAAAGAAAAGCCTCCTCGCGGCATCGTAGGCTTCATCGTCGGGAAGTATGAGCTGCCCCTCGAGACTAGTTCGCAATTTCCCGATCGCGGCGGCATCGATTCTGTCCGTGTCACGACCGAACCGGCACGCTCCCGACAGCGCGAACGTTGACCCAGAAATCAGGGCCTGCTTGATGAACTCGCGACGCGTACTCACGAACTCCTCCCTCCATCATGAAATTCTTTGACAATACCCAACAGGTCGTTTAGGTAATTCGGCGCACCAAAACCCTTTGTGTGGCAACCTCGTAAAGTGCCTCACGTCTGATGGCCCACGCCTTAACTATTGATTATCTGGTTTCCAGATAAGCTTGTTACTGTGCTTTCTTTCCAGATAACACGTCCGGTAGATTGCGGGGTCCAGCTCGGTAGTCCCCGCCTTTGGAACACGGCCACCTGACCTCGAGCATGTTATACAGTTTCCTCATAATACGCGTCAAGCCCATCGCCTGTAACGGCCCATGATGTGAAGGTCTTCAATATCTATAACGTCCGACGAAGAAAATCTACGAGGAAAATGGGAAAAACCAAAATCTGCTACGTCCCGGATAGAGGTTCGACGCCTAGCCCACCCCGCAGAGTTGCGCCGTTGAAACTCACGTAGGTGAGGTCCTTGAAGATGGTTTGCCTTCGCAACAATTGGCTTCGGTACAAGAGACCTTCTCCGAATACTTTGTACACCAGATTCCACAATAACTCGGAGTGTGACAGTTTACGCGCAATTGGCGCCGGAGGGTTACGGTCGCGGTCCACTTGGCCGTAAAGTCGGCAAAGCGGACTTGTGCCTGCCCCAGTCATACTTGCGAAACCACTCTCGGAAAACTGCAGGCTCATCACGATGGCAAGTCTCTAAGATCAGTAGGGTGCGACAGTTCAAGGCCCGCTTTGGTAGACTGTTCCGTCAAGATGTGCGCAATGTCGCTTCGCTCCGCGTGGCCGCGGGGGAACGTCGCTGCGGCTCTTGTCGTCACCGCTGTCGTCGCCCTCGCCCTCTACTCTATGGGCCGCCGCCCGTGGTGCCAATGCAGCACGCTGAGCCCCTGGTCCTGGGATATCTGGAGCATGCACAACTCCCAGCACCTACTGGACCCGTACACGTTCACCCACGTGCTGCACGGGGTGCTTTATTACGCACTGCTGTGGGTGATCTTCCGATCCCGATGGCCAGCGTTCCGCGCGCTCCTGGCCGTGACCATCGAGGCTGCCTGGGAGGTCGCGGAGAACACGAACGCGGTCATCGAGTCCTACCGGGAGTCGACGATCTCTCTGAACTACTATGGCGACAGTATCGTCAATTCTGTGGCGGATGTCGTCGCCTTCGCGCTGGGCTACACGGCGGCGATGTGGCTGCCCGTGTGGGCCTCGGCGCTCGGTTTCCTGGGGGTCGAGACGTTGCTGCTGCTGACTATCCGCGACAGCCTGTTGCTCAACATCCTGATGCTGTTGCACCCGATTGACGCCATCAAGGCATGGCAGATTGGGGGATAGGCAGAGCCAGTTGCTGCCGTAGGCATGGGTTCCGTACTCTCCTGGTAT
>JALLOM010000381.1 GCA_027717865.1 Acidobacteria bacterium AH-259-O06
TTGTTGATCTGCAGATTTTCTTCGATGGTCCCCTCGCCGGGCCTGGGCGGATCCAAATCGAGCGTGATCCAGCCCTGGTAGTTCCGCTCGCGAAGGATTTTGAGGATGGCCGGGAAGTCCACGCCTCCCGTGCCGAGGTTCTTGTAAAGGTTAACCTTGTGGTGTTCGTCTCGCGTCGGCGTGGCTCCCTTGTGGCCGCGGAATCTCGCCGGCGTGTCTTTGAAGTGGAGTGCTGTCACCCGAGGGAAGTTCTCCCCAATGATCTGAACGGGGTCCATGCCGCCCAGGGTCAAATGCGCGGTATCGGTGACCAGGTAGACAAACCCCGGGTCGGTGAGCTCCAGAATCCTTTTCAGTTCGTGCTCTCGTTCGAGCGGTGACCAAATGTGAGGGTGTGGGGCCAGACGCAGGCCCAGCTGGGCGGTTCGCTTACCAAGCTCGTTGAGCGCGCGCGCCATCGTTTTCAATTGTTCATGGGTAGGACCGTTGTCGGGACGTCGGCCCAGGTTGATCTTAAAGTGCCGGCAGCCGAAATGGGCGATGAAATCGCGGGCGAAACGGACATGATCTTCGATCGTCTGTGAGACCTTGGCGGGGTCGATGAAGTCCACCGACATGCCGCCGCCGTTCGAACAGGTAACCAGGGAAATGCCGGCCTCATCGAGCTGGTTCTTCAACACCTGCGGCTTGTCGAGATATTTGAGGATGTGCTGCCGGAACGGCTCGATGCCATGAAAGCCGAATCGGGCCGTCGTCCGAATGCCCTGTTCGATATTTTCCTGCCAGATATATCCACTGAGAGCCAAGCGTATCGGTGGTAACTTTGCGCCGAGCGCGGCTACTGTGCCGAGTCCGGCCGCCAAGAATTCTCGTCGATTCAGCATCGCGGAAACCTCCCAGGTCGATCCCGGTCGATTGTACCGCAATTTACGAGCTCCTTCTACGCGTGGGGACTTGAACGATTCGAACACCATATTCCTTCAATGTTTGGAGATTGCGAACCCGCCATCGGCATGTTCCTGGGCTTGTTGCGTCCACACGGCGCGGACGGCTTGTACGTCCTCCTCCGTCAGCCGGACACCAATGCCAACGTTGTTGACGAGAATATCCAAGCCTTGAAACTGCTCCCGCACCTCCTTGAACATGGTTTGGACACCAAAACTACTCGACCAGGTGCGAGACGCCATCCAATGGCTTGTAAACCAATGTTGACATCTACTGAGAAATTCGAGTCCTCTTCGCCTATACACTCATTTCAGAATTTAACTATAAATTATTGATTAGTAATAATTTAGAGTTTTACAAGCTGGGTGCTTGGCGGGTAATGGCATAGTTTTTGCTTGGTAAAAGAACCGGATCGAACATGACGGAACATATCTCAATTCAATTGTCCTGGGATTGTCTGAATTGAAGCTGGAGGGGCAAGCCTGTTCGCCTTTTTTCTTATACAGGATTAACCTGCATTGATATTGCATTAATATCGCTCCTAGATCAGCATGGAATACCAAGATCTCCTCCATTATCTAAAGCATGTTGGCACAGATCCCTCTCGCCTGATATTTGAAGACGAGCTCACCGGCATCTCCAACCGCCGTTTTCTCCTTAACTACTTACAACACAAGGTAGCCTGGGATTCTCTGGAGAGCGAACCGGTGTCGCTGCTCATGATGGACGTGGACCATTTCAAGCAAATCAACGACACTTACGGTCATGACGTTGGCGATCAGGCGCTCATCTTTGTGGCCGGGCTGATGAAAGAAGTGTCAGGAGAGAATGGCTTCGCCATCCGCTACGCCGGTGATGAGTTCATGATCCTCATGCCAGGTGCCGAGAAGGAGGCGGTCCTGAAAGTTGGCGAACAGCTTATCCAACGGGTGCATGAAGAACCCATCCGGCCGGACGAAGTGGAGAGCGAGGTCTCTATCACCCTCAGTATAGGGGCTGCCTCCGCCCCTGATGATGCTCAGACCGGCAAGGCTCTCATCCAGAAAGCAGATACCGCGCTTTACTACGCCAAGAAGTCTGGGCGGGATCGCGTCGCCAACGCCGGGCAAGTTGCTCCCCAGGACGTGTTTCCCAAGACAATTCTCCACCAATTGGATAGAGCGACCATCGCCGGCCGTAAGACTCAACTGGACAGGGTGAGCGAGGCTCTGAAGAAATTCAGTCAACGTGAGAACCAGTTTCTTATCATCGAAGGGGCCCATGGCATGGGCAAGAGCGAGTTCCTGCAAACCATCCGTCTGAATTTGGCCCAGAGCAAGATCTGGCAGATAGCGGTGGATGGGATTCCCCAGGAGGGTTTTCGTCCCTACTACATGACCACCAACATCCTAGTTGAGATAATGAAGCAGCGGCCCGACAAGGGCGTAGGAATCTTAGATAATCTGACTGAGAAGGAAATCAACTGTTTGTCCTACATTTTGCCTCAACTGGGAGAACCCGAAGACCCTTCTGAGCAAGCAGACCCAAAGACTCAGCGTGAGGAACTCTTTGCCACTCTCGTCCATTTTATCCCCAAGCTCCTCGATTCGCGCCCCCTCATTCTGCTGATTGATGATCTGCACTTCAGCGACGAGGCCACTCTTCTCCTGCTTCGGCGGCTGCTGCTGCGCCAGGACATTCCGCTCTTTATCTGTGGGACTGCCATGGATGTCCAACAGGGCGAAATCCAAGGACAGCCGGCCCCACTGGAACGGTTCTCCGCAGCCCACGATCAGGAACTGGACATTGCCCGGGTAGCTCTCACCCCGCTCACCGCCACCGACATTGCCCAACATTTTCAGCGGATCTTTCCTCAGGTGCGTTTGCCCGAGAATTTTGAGGAGGATCTGGCCCAGCTCACTCAGGGCAACCCTCTCTTTATCAGCAAGATCCAGCGCAAGCTGGTCCTCGATGCAAAAATCGGCCTCAGCGGCCAACAGTGGTGCATCGAACCCCTGGAGAAAGGCTATCTACCCAGATCACTGGAGGAGATCGTCACTCAGACAATCGCCACCCTTGATGAAGAGAGCCAGCGCTTACTCGAACACGTCTCCACCTTCGGTGAAAATATCTCCCTGAGCATGCTTGCCAGCAGTTCTGAAACCAGGGAAAC
>JALLOM010000382.1 GCA_027717865.1 Acidobacteria bacterium AH-259-O06
CTTTAACCGAGTCTTCAAAGTGCATGGGTCTGAAATAGGGTGGAGTCGTGAGTAGCACAGCATCGACATCCTTAAGTGCCAGCACTTCTTTGTATGCATCAAGGCCGGAAAAACAGCGCGGGTGCTCAATCCCAAACAAGTTGGCGGGTTTTTTCATTTGAAAATCGAAATAATCCGCCAGAGCGACAATCTGAGCCTTATCGGTCTTGACCAAATTTTGTCCATCGCGGACTCCACGCCCCCCAGTACCAATGATCCCGACATTGATTTTGGAATTCGCTCTAGAGCCGAAAACGTGTTGTGGCCGCAAGAGTGAAATAGTGGAGATGGCCGCAGCCGCTGTTGATGTTTTCTTTAGAAATTTTCTGCGCGATACTCCTTTGACGTTTGCGTCTTTCATAATACCCTCCCCTGCGATAGTTTCGAAGACCGGCTCCGGTTTAACAACGAGTCGATCTGGCGCAATCAATATTATCAATCAATGAGGAGTCAGGTCTTTAAGAATCTAACTGATTATGAGCTTAATCCGAAGGAGGTCGAAAAAACCCAGGCAGAGCCGCAACCGTCAGAGCGTGTCGCAAGGCCGAAGGTGCACCCTCAGGCGCAATCTCAGCGCTTTGCCACGAAGACCTTGGTACTGGGATGAAAGTTTAACCAACTTTCCCAGTAGACTGTCACAGCAGGAATCAACTGGCCATTTGAATCCGCAGCATAGGCACTGTTTGCTTCGGTATCAAAATGAACCGTGATTGGCCGGCCGCTAATTATATCTTCAAGATGACCGAAGTGATAGTCCTGTTGCGCCTTTCGGTGCCTGGAATCGCTCCATGGGAGTCAAATTAATAACCGTTTTTCGAAAAAGGGGTTGGAAAAAGGGGGAGAAAACGCGCGTCATTCAAGGCGCTGTAAGAAAGCGCAGATTCTTTATAGATTCTTTCCAATTCTTTGCAGATTGTTGCAGATTGTCCGTTGACTTCTCCTAGAATACAACCTATGATCGAGTGTATCCCTTCACAGGGAACACCGATGAGGCTGGGTGAATTCCTCGACTAATTTGCTGGAAGCATGACGAGTAAGCGCAACTTTTCGACTCGTGAACTGGCTCAAATGTGGAACGTCAGTGAATCGACCATTAAGCGCTGGGCTGACGCTGGCGAACTTTACTGTTATCGGACCCCTGGCGGACATCGAAAGTTTTACCTCGAAGATATTTGTAGCTTTCAAAGAAAGCGCGGTTTTGACGCTACAGGTTTGCTAACCACCGAACAATGGGAAGACCCCGAGATCGAAGACTCGCTGAATCGAAAAAACTTCCAGAAGGTTCGCCAGTTGGTTCATTACCTGGCCATTCAAAACCAGCGAAATCGCATCAAGGATTTGCTGGAGCGCCTTTACATCCGAGGTATGGGACTTGTGGATCTTTACGACGAAGTCTTGGTTCCCATCCTTAAGAGCAGTCAACAAGCCCTTCACCATGGCGATCTGACCCTCGGCCAGGAAAGACTTCTCAGGCACAACCTGGAGGAGGCGATGTCTTTTCTGTTTCCTCAACTAATCCGTCGCCGTCAGAACGGGAAAACAGGACTCTGTGCATCAACGGATGATTTCTGCACAATCTCCGTGAATGCCATCTCTCGAATTCTCGAAGTCGAAGGTTGGGACTGCCTGAACCTGGGCGGCAATGTGCCCTTCCCTGCAATGGCCGAAATAGTCAAAGAGGAACCTGTGAATTTGGTCTGTGTGGTTTCCTCAAATCCAAAGATGTCAATTTGCCAGGAATTTGAGTCTCTGTCCGAAGCTGCCGACAGCTACCGCATCCCTGTTGTTCTGGCAGGTGCTGGTTTCCAAAATCCCAAGCTTCGCGAACAGCTGCCCCACGACGAATACTTTCCTGATTTTCGTTCTTTCCACAACTATGTCCTCTACTTGAGCAGATAGGAGATAGGAGACAGGAGATAGGAGACAGGAGTCAGGAGTCTCAGCTCTGAGTTGTGAGTTCTGAGTCTTGAGTTGTGGGCTTCTGGATTCTGAATTCTGCTCCTGACTCCTGGCTCCTGGCTCCTGAATATCTATTGCTCTATTGTTCTGGCGCGCAGCGCCCTCACTAGCCTCTGGTACAGGCCGATCGCATCAACCAGCTCTTGTCTGGAAACCTTTTCACGCGCAGTGTGGGCCTCAAAAATTGAACCTGGCCCGAACAACAGTGGCTTTCCCAAAGGACGCAGGGCTGGTATATCGGTTCCATAACCGACAACCTTGGTGGAGAAACCTTCAACTGCTTCCATTTCTTGGGGCTCGCTAGTTTTTACCACCTGCAGCCGGCCCTGATCCCCTACAACCTGATCCAAGATCTCCAGATAGCGCCGGCTTTCACAGACCGTGCGAATGAGAATCTCGGCCTCTGCGGAGTCTGCCAATACGTTAGCCGCTTTTCCACCCTCGATCTTTCCAATATTTAAATATGTTTGCCCAAGGTGAGGATCGGCAGGAAAAGCGGTTTGCTTCAAGCTGTTCAAGATGCTAATCAGCTTATCGATGGCTGACTCGCCTTTTTCCGGATAAGCGGAGTGAGCCGGCACACCCTCCGCACAAAGGCGAGCGTAGACCATTCCCTTGTGGCCAATGACCAGTTGATTGTCAGTGGGTTCTCCATTGATGAAGAAGGCGCAGTCAAGATTCAACTCTTGGGCTTTGATGGCGCCGGCGCTGTCGGTCTCTTCCCCCACCACGAACAGCAATCCGACGTCGGTGAAATCTTCCTGAAGCAATCCCTGCGCAGCACAGATCATGGCAGCGGCAATCCCTTTCGCGTCACAGGCGCCCCGGCCATAGACAAACTTCTCATCTTCCATCGAAGGGAAGAAGTCAGGTACCGTGTCCATATGGGTGGTGAGGAGAATGGCCGGCTTCCCGCGGGTGGCCAAGACGTTGAAGCGATCAGAGGTCACCTTCTGTTTAAGACAATCCCAGCCTTCCCTTTGTAAGAGGTCATATAGAAATTCGCCCGCCTCTTTTTCTTGGCCGGTAACAGAGGGTATGTCCACAAGTTTTCGCGTTAGATCAATAACGTCGAGCATGGTTTA
>JALLOM010000383.1 GCA_027717865.1 Acidobacteria bacterium AH-259-O06
ATAGTGATAGGTGAAATATACGAAATGGGTCCAGAAGATGTCGATTTCCTGGGGCGATACCTGGATTATCATCCGGAGTTAAAGAGTTCCATTCGAACCCAACCGCCGACGGTGTGGTTCCAGGACAGATGGAAGCGGATTAAAGAAGTACGCCTTTTGAAGACGGGAATAGAGTTTAGAATCAGGGGCGGGGGACATCTGCGGTTTTTTCCCGAAAAAGAAAGAACAGCTGTCCGCGAACGATTCCGAACTCCCTTTCTGAACTTGCTCCAAAGTCGCTTCCCACATTGGAAAATTCTCAAAATCTTGACGGGAACAGACCGGAATCGCCACCAGACTGCCGCTCTGTTAAGGCTCCATTTATGGGATGGTCGTCACCATTTGGCAGCAGTGGCTGTTTATCCGGGAGAGACAGCCGAGCTCACAGACCGGGTTCTCTCATCCGCCATTTTGTGGTGGGACCATCTCCGCAGGAAGGGTTGTGTCGACCGGATTCTGATTTTCATTCCAGAATGTTGGACTACGCGTTTGCTGAGTAGCTTTCCTCGACTAGAACTCCCCTTGATATGTTATGAGTATCAACTAGAGGAGAAGTCAGGAAGAGACTATCGGCCGAAGTCCCGGTTGAAAAAGATTTACCCCCGTTCGGTGAAATCTTCCCAACTGGGAAGGCCCTACGTTATTTTTCCTTATCGAGAAGATGTTCCTGTTCTTCTTCATCAGATCAAGCAAGAGCACCCTTTGCTTCATTTGAGTTTTCGTCATGGGCGCTGGGAGCTGTCTTTTCGCGGACTTCGAATTGCCTGGCATAATAACAATAGAGATCAGTGCTTTTTCAACTTAGCCGATCCTTGTTTGCTGACCGCGTCCACGTTGGCCGACTTTGAGGAGCACTTGGAGCAGGTCAGCAAAGTACGCTGTTTCCCGCCAACTGAGCCGAAGCATCCATACTATCGTCTCGCACAGGAACGATGGTTGGAAAGTCTCATCGTCAGCGATCATTCGATTTTTAACGCTGAATTTGTGGATGTCATTTATTCTCAGGTGCCCACTTACCTGGATGGAGAGCGAAAGGTTCTGGATCTTTTGACCGCCACGAAGGGCGGGCGTCTGGCGGTTTTGGAGCTAAAAGTCGATAAGGACCTGGACTTGATCTTTCAGGCACTCGATTATTGGGAACGGGTCTGGCATCACCTCAAGCAAGGAGACTTTCAGCGAGCTGGATATTTCCCGAAAATACCCCTTTCCAGGGAGTCACCTTTACTGTATCTGATCTCTCCGCTTTTCGAATTCCACAGAGTAATGCCTGTGTTGAAGAAGTATTTGAAGGAAGAGATTGAATTGAAGTGTGTCGGAATTAATTCAGATTGGAAAAGGGAACTAACAATTTTGAGAAAATTCGAGTTCTGAGGTTGTTCCTATTCGGATTCCTCTTCGGCCTTCTCGTCTTGTCCACTCTTCAGAGAATTTTTAAAGTTACGGATGCCTTCGCCAAGACCCTTTCCAAGCTGCGGAAGCCGACTCGCTCCAAAAATCACAATCACGATCAGCAGAATAACGATTAATTCCCACATGCCAAGACCGCCCATATATGCTCACCTATCCGTCCATCAACATCTTACGCTTAGCTTTCTCGCCTGTCAATCACAGCACCAGCCGCTTGTCGCCTATGCGCCGCGTGACTCGCTCGCGGTCCAGGAACTCCAGGAAGGGAATTGCATACTTACGGCTGATTTTGAACAAGTTCTTGAATCCCGGCACCGTGAAGGTTTGACCACTGGGAAAAGACCGTCTCAATTGCGTTTTCAGAAAGGTGATTTGGTCGTACCAAAGGACAATGTCTTCGCTCACCCGGATCAGCTCTCCGCGCTGCAAAAGAAAATAGTAGACATCGCGGACGTCATCAGGATCATGGGGAAGTTTTTGTACGAGTTCGTCCAACCCGGGTGGCTGAAATGCTTTCTCCTTGATCAGTTTCAGAATCTCTTCTCTCACCTTCTCCTGCTTTGGGCTCAATTCTACTTGTCGCCCATACAGTGAGAGGGTACTGGCACTAGTTTGAATCTGTTTTTCATCTTTCAACAGGTCCAGAACAAATTGAAAATAAGAGTTACTGCTTCTCGCCAAAAACCTCTCCTTCAGCTCCTCTCGAGGGACACCTGGAGCCAAGGGCTTGTTTGAGTGAAAATCGGCCAGGAAGTCGAGGATATGCGTTTTTAAGTCTTCGAGGCCCGGTTTGGAAACCGCTAGTATTGGTTCTTGGGAAACCAAGACCGTGGAATCAAGCCGATTCAAAAGGTCTATTAAATACTCTTTCAGAAAACCGGTGCGTGAGACCAAGTCGGGCAGGCTAATGCCCGCGTAACCGTGCAATTTGACAAAATACTCCACCAAGGCACTATCAATTTGAGAGTCCTGCAGTTCCCACATTGACTGCAGCTTTCTTAACTCGGGAAGGAGACGGGCTAAGTCCTTCTTCAGGTGTTTCTCGGGAATGCCGTCGAGAATCACACCGCCCCCGATGGTTGTAATTGGGGAGTAACGGCGCAGTATGAAGTGATCTTTCGGACAGTACACTGCCGGGCTCTGCAGTCGCAGCTGCGCCAGCATTGACTTGCCGGGGCGAAGTTGATCACCTTCAAGGAGGTAGATCCGACCAATCAGTTCCGCGCTTCCGTGGTGAAATCGTATGACACCGCGGTGTTTCAGGCAACGGGCCGCAGTCGCCAGTAAGTGCACGATTGTGTCAACCATGTAGGACGGCGTAAAGGTGTTGGCTGCCGAGATCACCATTCCTCTTTCCAGATCTTCCTTTTCCAGCCCGCTCAGGTTCAATGCCGTCCTTTGGCCGGCGACGGCCAAGTCGGTCTTCTGCTTAAAAATCTCGATCCCTCGTACCTTCCCCGCTCTGCCGCTGGGATGGACGGTTAGTGCGTTCCCCTTCTTTAAAGAACCGGCATAGGGGGTTCCAGTGATAACCGTTCCGAATCCCCGAATTGTAAAAACCCGGTCAATCGGGAGACGAAATACCTGACGTGAACTTTGTAGCGAAACGATTTCTTCCTCGGATTTTCTAATTTCCT
>JALLOM010000384.1 GCA_027717865.1 Acidobacteria bacterium AH-259-O06
CTCGTCTTTCCTGCTCAATGCTTTACGTTCCTGTTGTTGTCTGGTTCTTCCTGTTGTTCGGGCAATTCTGTGGTAGAAATGTGGTAGGGAAGACTGGGCCTGCCCAGAACTTTCGGAGCCCCGTGGACACCAGACTACAAGCCGGTGATATGCGGATCAGCATCACCCTCCCGTTTTGGCTGGCATGTTTAATGGAAGTCGTCGCAAGTAAGCTCATTACAGCAGGATTTTCTCCTATTTCTGCTTGCGTCTTATGCGGACAATCGGGATATTATACTGATCAGCATAATCATTGTTAGGCAGTTGAACTAGGAGTTGTGAGACGACTTTGCGCGGCTAAGGCGAAGGGTCGCGATTACGCAACCCACCTCGGAGACAACTCACGTGTCGCTAGAAGAGGCAATCGTTAGCTGGAGCGCTTCTCGGCCGTATTGGCAGCGAGCCGTGCTCCGACGAGTCGCCACAGGGGACCTCCTTTCCAGCAAGGACTACGACCAGCTGGTCGTGGACCTCGTCGCATCCAAGACACCCCCAGAGGTGACCTTCGGTCTCGAGCAGTTTCCGCAAGTTGCCGTCGGCGATCCACCGGTCATGCTCGTCTCGATCGCAGATCCAAAACACGTGAACGCCCTTGCATCCGACAAGCCGCTCACGTTCGAGGCGACCGGCCTCACCATCGTCTACGGCGACAACGCGAGCGGAAAGTCGGGGTACGCTCGGCTCCTGAAGCGCATCGCTCGGGCGCGGCATCAGCAGGAGGCGGTCCTGTCGGACGTCTTCCGCGACACGGTCCTCGCGAAGCCAACTGCAGCCCTCACGGTCACGGTCGGCGACGACGAACAGTCCCTGACTTGGCCCGAGACGACCCCACCCGAGCTTCAGCGAATCCTCTTCTACGACGAGGCCTGCGGAGACGCCTACATCGCGACGGAGTCCGATTTCCCCTATCGGCCGTCAGCCCTTTTCGTCATGGACGGCCTCATAGAGGCCTGCGTCGCTATCAGAAGCCGCATTGATGCCAAGTTGGGGAAGTTGGAAACAAACGCGAGATCTGCGAAGTCCTTGCCAGTGCTCAATGAAGACGTGAAACAGACCGATATTGGCAAGTTCTTGGAGCAGCTCTCAGGAAGCTCCTCGCTCGATGCTCTGGACTCCCTCCTCCAGAAAATAACTGCGTCGACGGAAACAACCGACGACCTCAAGAGCCAGGAAGCTCGCTTGCAAAGCGCCGACACGACCAAGGAGAGGCAGAAGCTTACCAGGCAAGCAGCCAAGCTCGACTCGCTGCGCACCCACCTCGGGAGCCTTCACGGGGCACTGGGAGACGACGCTGTCGCGGATCTTCAGCAAAAGCGGGGCCGGCTGAAGGCGCTTGCGGAAGCGGCGGACCTTCTTGCGAAGTCCTTTGAATCAGAGCCGCTCCCTGGCGTTGGGACATCGCCTTGGAAGGAGCTATGGGAGTCAGCGCGGCGCTTCTCGGAAGCACACGCGTACCCCGACGAACCTTTTCCGGTCGTCGTAGAGGATGCGAAGTGCGTGCTGTGCCACCAACCTCTTGAGGAAGAAGCCCGCGTACGTTTCTCTCGATTCGAGCACTTCGTCAAGGACGACACACAGACCCGGCTCCGTGCAGCTCAGGAGGATTGGGACGAACTTGTTAAGAACTTCACCAATCTCACCACGAACCCCGATGCCGTTGAAACGAACCTGAAGGACCTTGAGGCAGACCATGCGGAGCTCATTCGCGAGACGCGGGTGCTTCTCGCGAATTACGGGGTCGCACGTGCGAGCATCGTCGATGCGCTTCCGCGTACCGGGGACCTCCCGCGCTCTGCTATCGCGCCCACGGAGACCACCTCTCGCCTCGAGGCAGCTGTGGCGGCTGCCAAGATGGCGGCCGAAGCTCTCTCAAACCCGGAGAGCATCAAGGAGCGACTGGTGGCCATTACGACCAGGAGGAAGGAGCTTGAGCTTCTCCAAGAGGTCAAGAAACACCGGGAGCTCGTCGCCGATGAGATCGCACGCCGCAAAGTGCGCGAGGTGCTGGAAGCAGCCAAGACCGCCGCCGCGACAGGACCGATCACGAAGAAGATCCTGGAGCTTTCGGAGGACAATATTACAGAGGTGGTCCGCGACGCTTTCACTCGCGAAACGGACCGCCTGTACCTCGAGCGCGTGACCATGGCGAAGACCCGGGGCGAAAGGAGAGCACTGCTGCATCAACCCAAGCTCGTCGGCGCGCGCCAGAACGTCACACTTCCGCACGTGTTCAGCGAAGGCGAGCGAACGGCACTCGGCCTTGCTGCCTTCTTCACCGAAGCTCACCTCGACGCTTCCAAGTCGGCTCTCATTCTGGACGACCCCGTCTCCTCCCTAGACCACATTCGTCGCGGGCTCGTGGCGGCGCGTCTCGCGGCGTTCGCCGAGACCCGCCAGGTCGTCGTGTTCACGCACGATGTCTCGTTCGTCGCTGACCTCAAGCGAGAGGCCAAAGGTCTAGGCGTCCCCGTCGGCGAGCGGTCAGTGACGAGAGGTCGTGGCGGAGAAAGAAGGCCCGGGACGTGCAGCACGAAGCATCCTTGGAAGGCGAAGGACGTTACCGAACGCCTAGGAGAGCTTCGCAGCGAGCTGGCTCGTATCACCAGAGACCACGGGGCCTGGGACGATTCGACCTATGAGAACGAAGTAGCTACCTGGGCGGGGAACCTGTCCGAAACATGGGAGCGGATCTTCAGTCAGGAGGTGGTCGGGCCCGTTCTCGCGGAGGGAGGGCTGGAGGTCCACCCGAAAATGGTAAAGGTCCTGGCCCGCTTCTCAAAGGACGACGAGAGAGAGTTTCAAGCCAGCTACAGCCGCGTGTCGCAGTGGGCGAAGCGCCACGACAAGAGCGGGATGGTGAACTACGTCGCTCCCGAGATCGGCCTCCTCAAACAAGAGCTCGAGCGGGTCGACGAGTGGTTCAAGCGAGTCAAGGCTTACAAGAACTAAGCGGCTACACCAAGACCAACTGTAACCGCCACGCTGCCTAACAAGGGCTTGCAGCTGAAGCCCGATCCGTTAGACGGTCGCGGTCCGCAGATGA
>JALLOM010000385.1 GCA_027717865.1 Acidobacteria bacterium AH-259-O06
ATAAATTCATCACTTTCCCTCGGTCCCCAGCTCCCACCCTCATAGTGAGGGAGGTGATCTACCGGTTTGTGCCAGGCCTCGAGAATGGGCATCAACAGCTGCCAAGAGACTTCGAGCAGGTCGCCTCTTGCAAAGAGAGTGGAATCTCCCAACATGGCATCCAGCAGGAGTCGCTCATAAGCCTGCGGGGATTTCTTTCCAAACGAGGTTCCGTAACGAAAGTCCATATTGACCGTGCGGACATTGACGGTTGGACCTGGTAGCTTAGCATCAAACTTAAGCGTGATACCTTCATCCGGTTGGATGCGCAAAATGAGGGAGTTGGGCTGCGATGCCCCACCGTCTTTGAAGAGGAGATGCGGCGCCCGCCGGAACTGGACGGCGACTTCAGTGACTCGCTTGGGCATTCGCTTGCCTGAACGCAAATAGAAAGGCACGTCGGCCCAGCGCCAGTTATCGACCAGTAACTTGACCGCAGTGTACGTCTCTGTCCTTGAGTCAGGACTCACATCCTCCTCTTGCCGGTATGCCTTCATGGGGTTCCCATTCACCGAGCCCGCACGGTACTGGCCACGCACGGCGAACTGATCGATTTCCTCCACTGAAATGGGACGGATCGCTTCCATCACTTTTATTTTCTCGTCCCGTACCGCGTTCGGCCTCAGAGAAGCCGGCGGCTCCATCGCCACTAGCGCAAAAACCTGAAAGAGGTGGTTTTGGATCATGTCCCGCAGCGTTCCGGCCTGCTCGTAGTACCCTCCACGATTTTCTATTCCCAGACTTTCAGCAGCAGTGATTTGCACATGGTCAATATAGCGTCGATTCCAGAGAGGCTCGAAGATCCCGTTGGAGAAGCGCAGCACCATGATGTTTTGAACCGTTTCTTTTCCCAGGTAGTGATCGATACGGTAGACTTGGTCTTCTGCAAACACATCCAGCACCTTTTTGTTCAGTGCGCGCATGCTTTCGAGATCCCGCCCAAATGGCTTCTCAATAATGATGCGAGTCCAGCCGTGGGACCGGTTCAGACCGACCGCGCCCAGCATCTGAGTGATCGGGGCGTAGAGGGCTGGCGGTGTCGAAAGGTAAAACAACCAATTACCTGAAGTCCCACGCTGTTGGTTGATCTGGCAGAGCAGGTCCCTCAGGGTCTTGAAGCTCTCTCGATCCTTGATGTTGGTGGGATGATAAAGCATGCCGGCCGCGAAATTCTCCCAAATATCCGGATCGGAACCGGCATCCGAGAACTGATTGATGGCATCCTTCATTCTGCTCCGAAATTCCTCATGCGTCATGGCCGTGCGGGCGGTACCGACAATGGAAAACCCGCTGGGCAGCAGATTCTGTCCAGCGAGGCTGTAAAGGGAGGGCACCAGCTTGCGCTTAGTCAGGTCTCCGGAGGCGCCAAATATCACCACAATGCAAGACTCAGGAGTGCGTTCCAAGCGCAGGCCCTCACGCAAGGGATTCTCGAATGCAGCTGTTTCCATGGACAACTGTCCTCTTCGCGGCAATATCTTGGGCGGTTCCCGAGGCGGCTCGCAACAAGTTCCGCTTCTAGCCCTGGGCTAAACCTCTTTCTCTTGGCCCGTGATGCCGACCCAGTCTGTGTGCATCAAACCTGACTCGGGCTTGTCCACGCGTTCATACAAATGGGAGCCAAAAAAGTCTCGCTGAGCCTGGGTCAGGTTCTGAGGCAAGTCTCGAGTTCGATAGCTGTCGAAGTAAGCTAGACTGCTAGCCATGGCCATCACAGGGATGCCCAGGCTCTGAGCGGTCAAAATCGTTTTCCGCCAGCGGGGTTGGGCTTGGATGACCCAGGCCCGGAAATCAGGATTCATGAGCAGATTGGGCAAGTCAGGCTGGTGTTCATAGGCTTGTTTGATCTTATCCAAAAACTGTGCCCGGATAATGCAGCCGCCCTTCCAGATGCGGCTGATCTCACTCAAGTTAATATCCCACCGATACTGGTCTGAGCCGGCACGGATGAGCGCCATCCCTTGTGCATAGGAGCAAATCTTGCTGGCATAGAGTGCGTCATGAATACACTCGATGATCTCCTTTTTGCCGCCGTCATAGCGCGCAGTATCGGGTCCGGAAATCGACTGGCTAGCCTGCCCTCGCTCCTGCTTGAGACCCGAGAGGAAACGGGCCTCTATTGCCGAGTGAATGGTGGGGATTGCGACGCCTAAGTCCAGGGCAACTTGGGAGGTCCATTTGCCTGTGCCCTTTTGGCCAGCCTTATCGAGGATCAGATCGACTAGCGGCTTGCCTGTTTCTTCGTCAACCACGGTGAAGATCTTAGCGGTAATCTCAATCAGATAGGAGTCGAGCAAGCCTTCATTCCATTTTGCGAAAATGTCGGCTAACTCGCTGCTTTCCAGCCCCAGAGCGTTTCTCAAGAGATCGTAGGCCTCGGCAATGAGCTGCATATCCCCATACTCAATGCCGTTGTGTATCATCTTGACAAAATGGCCGGCGCCATCGGGGCCGCAGTGGGTAACACAGGGGCCATCATCAACTTGAGCGGCGATGGCTTCAAGAACGTGCCGAAGGTCCTCGTAAGCCTTGCGTTCTCCTCCCGGCATCAGCGACGGCCCCAGCAGGGCACCCGTCTCTCCCCCTGAGACACCCATTCCAAAAAAACGGAGACCCCCGGCTGCCAATTCTCTTTCGCGCCGACGGGTATCCTCAAAATAAGAATTACCTCCGTCAATGACGATGTCGCCTTCGTCCAAGTGGGGTTTCAGCAAATCGATGGTCAAGTCCACTGGTTTACCAGCTTTGACCAACATCATAATTTTGCGAGGTTTTTCCAGTGAGTGGATGAGCTCTTGGATCGATTTGGAGCCGATGACCCGCTTTCCTGCGGCTTTATTCTGCATGAATTCATCTACCGCCTCCACCCTGCGGGCCCACACGGCAATCGAATAACCATTGCGCTCGATATTGAGGGTGAGGTTCTGTCCCATCACTCCCAGCCCCACCATCCCAAAATTGGCTTGTCCAATCTCTACCTTGGCTTCTGACATGTTCGTAACCTCCTGACGTCAAAGACTGTGGCAAGCAGCTGCGGAGCAA
>JALLOM010000386.1 GCA_027717865.1 Acidobacteria bacterium AH-259-O06
GATTTCTCGATGGGGCGAGTGGCGGTGTAGAAATTGTCTGAAAAGACTTGTCGAAACACGAAGCTGGAAACCAGATTAAAGTCGGCCACGGCTCGAAACCCGTGGGGAAGCTTAGTTTCTGCCGTGCCGTTGAAAAGGGTTCCTCCCTGATCTTTGCGGTCGTTCACGAAATACCAATCCACTTCAAGTGAGGTCGTCTGATTTGGGCGGGTTCGAAAGGTTAAACCATGACCAAAGCCTCGCTCGGAAAAATAATCTCCGCGAAGCAGCAAGTCCGCACTTCGACCCAACACCAGGTAAAATGACTGGCTGATTCGTCGTCCCTTGTTGTTCGAGTTTCCCGTGGAGGGAATGAGAAAGCCACTGGACCGCTTCTTTTCGCCCGTGGGGAAGAGCATCACTGGTAAATAGAAAACCGGGATTTTCTTGATTCTAAAAAGAGTATGGGTCAACCGAGCATTTCCCCGCGCTTTGATTGTAGCCTTCTGGATGGTGAAGCTCCATTTTGGAACAGCCTCCTCACAGGCCGTCAAAAATCCGTCCTGAGCCGTGTAGCGATCAGGTCCCGTTTTGATCAGTTTCTTGGCTTGGACATAAAGCTCTCCGTCAGTAAACCCTTCGGCATTGTAGATTGTTCCGGTGTTTGTCCTAAGGTTGAGTTGAGCTCGTGTCCCTTTCAGCCGTTGCAATCCGTGGCTGACTTCAATGCCACCTTCGGCAATCGCCTCTCCAGTCACTGGATCGTAGGTGATATACGGGGCTTTTAAGACGGTGTCCCGGTAGGTGATGATGACGTCCCCCTGGGCGACCCAATGGTTGACGGATTCTCTAGAGAGGAGATCCGCCTCGACAATGATTTTCCCTCCTTCGTAATCAAATTCTGCTCGGGCTCTTTGCTGAGGAAGTGGGAAAACGTAGAGGACGTAGCAGGTAAACGCGATGCAGCCGACCAGCAGTCGCATTGGATAAAGATAGCAACAGAGCGACCTTTGAGCAAAAGAGGCTAGGGGTGCGATCGCCCGTATTCTCCAAGGCTCGGCCTAGACAATGAGACTCCGGCAATGTTAATCTTTGTCGCACTCATGGCCAAGGAAACGGTGGAAACCAAAAACATTCAGGCTCAAAACGACCAGGACCAAGAAGAGAAGTGGCCTTCCTATACCATGGTGGAAAAGCGCATGAGGAAGATCTACTTCAAGTTCTACAAGGAGACCTATAAAGGGTCAGAGATCGACCGCAAAACCAAGGAACTGATTGCCATTGCCGCTTCCTTGGGTTTCGGCTGTGCGGGATGCCTGGAAGGACACTTGAAGAAGGCCCTTCAGTACGGGGCAACGAAAGAGGAAATCAGTGGGGCGATCAGCATCGCCATGGGAGTGGCCGCCGCCTCGGTGGTCGATCAAACTGACTCTGCGGCTAAGAAGCTTCAGATTAAGCACTTCGATTAGTACCCGACTCTAAGCCAACTAAAAATCTTGGAAAAACAGCAGCTGAAGGCAAAGTTCCAGGAGAAGCTCAAGATGTTTTGCTTCTTTCACCTTGGTTCAGACGCTCAGCTGGAAGTGACGGAGGAGGGGGATAATGTGCATGTCGCCGTTAAGCACCGCCGAGTCGAGCCATTCGAATTCAATGTTGCCTACCAGCAGCTGAAGGAACTGTTGTCAGATTCTGCGAAGCTCGAGCGCTTTCTGCTGGAGGAGGTGACCCCGCACCGACGCTGAATGGTGCTACCGCGCCTTCGTGCCTTCGCGCCTTCGTGCTTTCGTGCCTTCGTGCTTTCGTGCCTTCGTGCTGCGGTGCTGTGGTGTCTTACTTGTCGTCCGCTCAGCGATAGAGATCTAAATCTTCTGAATTCTGAATTCTGAATTCTGGCTCCTGACTCCTGACTCCTGACTCCTGTCTCCTGCCTCCTGTCTCCTGCCTCCTGCCTCCTGTCTCCTCATGACTGAGTTTGACAAACCTCAGACCTTCTTGCTAGATGTAGCTCTCTTTTGCACGGCGGCCCCATCGTCTAGAGGCCTAGGACGCCGCCCTCTCAAGGCGGATGGGGCCTTTTTCCTAACCCACTGAAAACAAAGCAACTAACTGCAACTAAAAGGTTTAGGTCCATTTGCCTGTCCCGTCCGTCCGTGCCTGTTTTTGCCTGTTCGGGTCCGTTTTGGGCTCTATTTGGGCTCTCGGATTCTGTCCACTTAATCCCCGTAGGGACCTTTAAAACGACCTTTGGGATGGTGGCTAAATGGTCACTAAAAAGCTCGCTCTGGGCGAGACAAAGGTGTCGTACTCCTATGGGACAATTGACACAACAATTTCCAACTAAAGGCTGGTCACCGTGATCGATTTTCTAAAAGGTTGGGGTACGTTGATTGTAGCCGGTTTAGCTCTGGCTCAACCCTGGCTTGTAGTCCTTTGGAAGAAGATATTTCGTTCCGGCACGATTGATATTTACGAAGCGGCTAAGATAGAGATTGGGTATAGCACATTCGGACCCACCATTGGATTACAAGGTACACTTCGTGCGGTACACCAGGATCAGTTCATACAGAACACCGAACTAACGCTAACAAAACTGAAGGATAGTTCTCGCCACCCTTTTTCGTGGGGAGTATTTCGCACACGGCGATTGTCAGCTTCAGGTACTCAAGATGCCTCTGTAGAGCTTCCTTTCGGATTCATGGTTACAACGGTTCAACCGCGTCCCTACGACATTCTCTTTTTTGATCTAGGTCTTCAGGTAGAAATGCAAGAACACCTCGACAAAGCCCGCGCAGTGTGGACAGACAAGTGGACGGCTGTCCGAGAAAAGATTCGACAGGAGGGCTTCGATCAGGACTTGGTTGAGCGAGAAGCGCAGAACCGCATTCATGCGGTTTATGAGGATGTTCGTAAGACGTCAGATTATCTCGATGCGTATACTGACCTCGATAGGCTTTATTATTGGGAGCCAGGTGAGTACTCACTTTCAATGACAGTCCGTACGGCTCGGCCAGACAACTCATTCACAAGAAAATGGAAATTCAAACTGTCGGACGCTGACTCGAAACGTGTACGACTCAACACAGTCAAAATGCTGCA
>JALLOM010000387.1 GCA_027717865.1 Acidobacteria bacterium AH-259-O06
CTGGGCACGGAGGCACCCGATTTTCATTTGCCGGACGTCGTTTCCGGAAAGACGCTCGCTCCAAGCAGTTTTGCAGATAAAAAAGCGTTACTTGTGATGTTCATTTGCCGGCACTGCCCCTACGTGAAGCATGTGCAAGAAGAGTTGGCCCGCGTGGGCAAGGACTATAACAACAAGGAGATTGGAATCGTGGCCATCAGCACGAACGACGTTGTAAGCCATCCGGAAGATGCACCCGATCAGCTGAAAGCCCTGGCTCAGGAGCTGGGATTTACGTTTCCGTTTTGCTATGACGAGACGCAGGAGACAGCAAGGGCTTACACTGCCGCCTGCACACCGGACTTCTTTCTCTTTGATCAAGAGCGAAAGCTCGTTTACCGGGGACAACTCGATGACAGCCGTCCAGGCAATGATAAACCGGTCACAGGGCGTGACCTGCGCGCTGCGATGGATGCAGTGCTGGCGGATCTCCCGGTGGACCCCAACCAGAAGCCGAGCATGGGCTGCAACATTAAGTGGAAGCCGGGTAATGAGCCGGCCTATTTTGGGTAGAGTGAACTGGGTTCCGGGTTTCAGGTTTCAGGTTTTGGGCTCGTAGGGGCGAGTCGGCGACTGGCCCGAGGCGGACTCGAAGCGCATACGGTTCGGGCGAGCCACCGGCTCGCCCCTACGGACTCAAGAGTTCACAGCTTCTGGGTTAGAACATGGTAAAAATCGCTAGTACGAATCATTTACTTCCTGATTCTGCACTCCCTGCTGTGGGTACCGTCATACGCGCAAAGTGCGGAGAAGGCGAGTGATCCGCAAGTTTATGTATTGCTCTGGTTCGATACGGAAGATTATGTGCTGCCGGCTTCTGACGATGCGGCGCTGCGCCTTTGTCAATTTCTGACGGATGAGGGTATCCGTGCCACCTTTAAACTGGTAGGCGAAAAGGCCCGGGTGCTGGAGAAGCGGCGGCGTCAGGATGTAATCGCCGCTCTTCAAAAACACGAGATCGGTTACCACAGCAACTTCCACAGTGTTCATCCCACGCCGGCTGAGTTTTTGTCTGGTCAAGGCTGGGAGGACGGCGTGGTGGAGTTCGAGCGGCGGGAACGGAGGGGATTGGACGACGTCGAGCGAATCACCGGTCAGAAACCGAGCTGCTACGGGCAGCCGGGTAGCTCCTGGGGACCCCAGCAATTCGGGGCCTTGAGGAAGCTGGGTGTGCCCGTTTACCTGGACGCAGGCTCCCATGTCTCTCTTCGTGGAGCTCCGTTCTGGTATGGGGGCATTCTAAATTTGTATGCACTGAAAAACACGCTGCGAACAAGGCTGGGCGGACCACAGGATCTCGAAGAGGCCAGAAAGGAGTTTGTCAAGGCTTACGACACACTGTTGGCGGAAGGTGGCGGACCGGTGAGTATTTATTACCATCCTTACGAGTTTGTTCATCGGCAATTCTGGGATGGGGTCAACTTTGCCAAAGGGGCCAACCCAGCCAGGTCCGAGTGGAAGGTGCCGCCCCAGAAGTCGCCCCAGGAGACTCGAATCGCATACCAGACGTTTGAGAGATACATCCGCTTCATTAAGTCACATCCAAAGGTGCAGTTTATCACGGCCAGCGAAGCGCTGGAGTTGTATCGGGACAAGGCCCGGGGACGCTGGTTTTCAGCGCATGAGGTCAGAACCATCGCCATGGGTGTGAAAAAGGGCATTGCCTATCAGACATTCAGTGGCATAAGTCTCTCAGCCAGTGAGCAGCTTTCTATTCTGAATCAGTTCGTTTTGGCCGGTATCACAGGAAAGGCACTCGATGGAGTGCGACTCCGAGAGACGCCAGACGGGCCGACTCTGTCTGCCCCCGAGCACGGCGATGTGAGTACTCCCCGCAGCCAGTTTGAGTGGACGGTAAGTGACGTGGCCGATTACCTTGCGCGTCACCGGCGTGTTCCCAATCTTGTGTGGTTGGGAAGTGTCTTCGTTAGTCCCGAAAGCTATCTGGGAACGCTTGCTCGAGATGCACTTCTCTTGACTGACGAAAAGCCGCTGCCCCAGGTAGTGGTTTTCAAGCCCATGGAACTACTGGCTTCTGCCCATGTTCAGGAGGATAATCCGAAATTATGGGGTTGGGTAATATTTCCGCCGGCATTTTCGGCTCCTCAGATGATGCAATTGGCCAAGAGGCAAGCTTGGACCCTGAAACCGGCTCTCTTAGCGGGGTCACGCACCACAGCACTAAGGCATTGTGCGATCAGGCTCTCACAAAACCTGATGAACTGTTTTTTCGGAGTCAAATCCATAACTCGTAGCAATTAGGGAGGAGGCAAGACAATGAATCGTCGGCATTTTCTTTCATCCAGCTTGGCGGCCGGAACGGCCGCAATGGTTCCGGGGTTGGCTTTGCCAGCAGATGCGAAGAAGACCCCTTATTACGAACTGACCTTTTTTAAGATGCATGCGGGAAGCCAGGGTGGACGCATGAATGCCTGGGCAAAAGACACCCTGCTGCCCTTGGCTGACAAGTACAAATTGGGCCCGGTCGGATTCTTTAGATTGGCCATCGGTCCGGATACTCCCCAGCTGGTGATGCTCATCGAGCATTCCGGTTGGGCAGAGGTGCAATCGCGCTGGCGGGCTTTATTGGGCGATCCACAATGGGCCAGCGGGTTGGCAAAACTGGAACAGGGGAATGAACCGCCCTTTGACCGGGCAGAAAGCCGTCTTCTCAGGGCGACAGATTATTCCCCACCTCTATCCCAGGCGGTTGGAAAATCGAAAACCCCTCGCGTATTTGAGTTTCGTGTCTATCACTCACCCACGCTCACGCAGCTAAAAGCATTGCATGAACGCTTTTCCGGTCCTGAAATAAAGATTTTTCACCGCAGCGGGATCCATCCCATCCTGTACGCGGATACGGAATTTGGTCCGGATGTCCCCAATCTCACCTACCTGACACCGTTCGATAGCCTCGAGGCGCGCGAAAAGGCGTGGGCCGCGTTTGGAGCCGATCCGGAATGGAGAAAGGTGCGGGCGGAATCCATCAAAAAAGCAGGGCAAATTGTTGCGTACAGCAACAGGTTCATCCTGAA
>JALLOM010000388.1 GCA_027717865.1 Acidobacteria bacterium AH-259-O06
CTGAGCCACGGCTGAAATGATCGTGAAGATGGCGCTTCCTAGCGGGGAGCTGGTGTCGATATTCTCTTGAAAAGAGACAAAATCAATGCCTAGATTCCGAAACTCCTCCAGAGCCAGGATCAGATGCTTGGTGGATCTGGCGAAGCGGTCAAATCTCCAACACAGCACCACATCAAATCGTCGCTTCTTGGCATCATTCATCAACTGGTTGAGGGCTGGTCTGGAATCTTTGGTGCCGGTCACACCATCGCAATACTCTTCAAAGATCTGCCAGTCCCGATCTGAGACGTAGCGGCGAAGGTCTAAAAGCTGGTTCTCATTGGTCTGCTCTATTGCCTTTGAAACTCTGGCATATATGGCTACTCTGTTCATGGTTTTGTCCTCGTGATATGCTTTGTTTACTAATTCTCCAATGTGTGGATGGGGCCTACAGGCTTTTTCCGACGAGGTTTTAGCTTGTAGGCCCATTTGTTGTTGGGGCTTAAACTCCTTTATCCTTTTCCCAGGATGTAATCAGCAGCCTTCTGTGCCTGAGCAGCAGCAAAGACCACCATGCGCTTGTCGTTTCTCAACCTTCGGAGCCACCCTTGGATGTAAGCAGCCGAGTTATCCATGGTCTGGTTCTCAATCCGGCAATGACCACACAGAAAGGCTGCTCCCATCTCTGCTACCAGTTCTTCCTGGCTGTAATCTTTTGATCCAAAGGGAGCCAGATTGTCTGTGTCCAGTCTGTTGAGCCTCGATTGATGGCCGGTGCTGTGAGTCAGCTCATGAAATAGGGTGGAGTAGTATTCTTCACTGCTTTGGAATAGTTCAGGCTGGGGCATGTTCACCGTGTCACTGGAGGGCCGATAGTAAGCCTGTGCGTCCCTGTGCTCGATCTTTGGGCGTTGGGGCATCACCTGGACTGTGTTTTCTGCTTCTTTGATTGGATGAAATTCTCGGCCATTTTCCAGTGGTGGGATCTTCTCGGCCGGAATGTCTTCACACTGATCAACATTGAACACGTTGTAGTAGCGAAGAACAGACACACGTTTGATGATTGGCTCACCATCTTCGTTAACTTCCCCCGTATCCTTTTCGAGCCACTTCCAGAACACGACAGGGGTAGAATGTTCACCACGTCTGACATGCCCACCTAGTTGTTTAGCCTGCTTAAAGCTGAGCCAATAAGGGTTGGCATATCCCATGGAGCCAAGCAGAAAGACATTGATCCCCCTATAGGCTTTCTTGGTGATCAGGTTCTTGGGCATCTCAGCAGACCAGGGTTGATGCCAGGGGATTGTGCCCTGCTCCAGCCTTTCAATGATTTTGTTGGTGATTACTTCATAGGCTTTCATTTCGTCACTCTCCTCTGATTGGAAGAGGGGCGGCCTTTGCAGTGAGTCAGTTCGTGAAATGCAGACTGCCCCCCCATGATGATTTCAGCGGACAACTAGCTTTGCGTAAGTGGTCGGTTTGGTGTGAGCCAGGACGTTTTTGGCATAGCCTGATCCTTTGAGCCTAATCACCACGTCTTTCCAAGAAACATTTCGTCTCTGGCTAGTCTCTAGCTGTGCGGTGTGGCTCCCTGGCTCGATCTTGGCACCACTCGACAGTGCAGCAATAAACTGCTGCTCCAGTTCTGTGTGCTCCCGCTTGAGTGCCTCTAGCTGATTGCTCAAAGAGACAAGCCGCTTCAGGTCAAACTGGGTGACGGTTTGGGGTTGGTGGGTTAAACTGGGAATAGTCATTCAAACCTCCTTAGTAGGTTTGGGTGGTTAGGGTCTGTGGGCTGCGCCAACAGCTTTCAGGCCCGCTTATCCACCGGGGTTATTGGTTTTCCTTGCGTCTCTTCTTATCAGCCTTCTTCATACACCCTTCAATAAACATGCGGATAACCTCACTCATGTCGGTGCCTTGCTCTACGCAAAAGACTTTAAATCTGCGGTGTATGTCGTCTGGAAGGATGATAGTGAGTCGCTTCATGTTATTAATATATACGAATATTATAATCAATGTCAAGAGAAAAATGCACACCAGCTCACTTTTTTTGCTTCAGCCTGCCAGGGCGCTCTCACCAGTCCGCCCTCCGTCCGCATGGGTGCATACCCCTATCCCCCCCTACCTCCTTCTGGAAAGCAAAAACCGGTTTGCTAGGAGTCCCGTTTCCTTTCGTGACCTTCGGGATGATGGCCATATTGGGCCAAGAGAAAAGCTTAGGTGGGGTGGTATAATCCTGCGGCGGGAGGTACTTCATCAAATGAAGGTGGCTGGCTAACATGAAAGAGGAGAAGCCAGAGAGCCGCCTAATCTTCATACTGATAATGTGCCTCATATATGGCGGTCTAGCGGCTCTGATTATAGGGCTCATCTGGCTATTAGATTGGCTCACACTATGAAGAGGCGTTCAGAGGTGACCAATCCCGACGGCAACTAGCCCCTCAATGTGGGCGGGAGCCGCATTTCCCCTGGTACCCCCTCAACAAACACCGCTTAGCGTTTGGACTTCTTGGGTCTGCCTCCCAGCTTGCCATTTCGCCGCGAGGACCTGGCTTTGGCCTTGGACCGGATGCTTCCCATTAGTGTCCCTATTTGTCGTCTGCTCAGTGGCTTTTTACAGGTGAGGGCATCTCATGCCTATTTTGAGTATAACCTAATGAATAATAGGTATTGTCAAGAAGAGATCGTCGCGTGAGAGCCATTCTCAGGGCCGGAAAGGGTATTTCTGGGGAGATTCAGGGAGGAAAATCGGCCCTTCTAACAGTCTGGAGCTGTGTGAGCTGCGCCTACTCCAAACACAAACAGGACTCCTTTGCGCCAGGTCTCTGGTCTTAAATCTGTTTTGCATGGATTCCCTCTTCTTCTCTCTTCTCATGCCTAGTAAAACGCCCCCTTGGGAGAGGGAGTAGAAGTAAATCGATTGTCGAGGGGTTGGAGCACCCGTTCGGGAGTGGGATGGGGTCGAGCCAGCCAATTTTTTTTTGTGAGGATTTTCTCGCTTTTTTGCCCGCCAGTCTTTCTAGCTGGGCTGATCTTTTAAATCTGGATGGGGTCCCCAAATTGTTTTTTGAATCAGCCAGCAACC
>JALLOM010000389.1 GCA_027717865.1 Acidobacteria bacterium AH-259-O06
CACCACGTGCTTGTAAAAATGTGACAACTTCCTGGACCAACCTTTCCGGTGCCGAAGCACCGGACGTCAATCCAAGAGTTTCGACGCCCTCAAACCATTCCTCTTGAATGGAGCTTAAGTCATTAATCAGATAGGCAGGGGCGCCAGACCTCTCAGCTTCTTCAACTAAACGATTGGAATTACTGCTGTTGGCGGCACCAACGACAAGAATAAGATCCGATAACCTGGCCAAGTCTTTCACTGCCATCTGCCGATTCTGAGTCGCATAACAGATGTCCTCGGAAGGTGGCCCTTCGATGGTGGGGAATTTCCTACGCAGAGCTTCAATGATCTCCCGAGTGTCTCCCAGGCTCAGGGTGGTTTGGGTAATATAAGCCATCTTTTCCGGATCTTCGACCTCCAGTTTTTCAACGTCTTCAATCGTGCTCACCAACCGTATATGCTGCGGAACTTCTCCCATGGTTCCAATCACCTCGTCGTGACCGACGTGCCCAACCAGAATGATGGTGTAGCCGTTTCGTGCATAGCGAACTGCCTCCATGTGAACCTTGGTGACCAGTGGGCAGGTGGCATCCACGATTTTTAGAGACTTGGCGCGGGCTTTCTTCCAAACGTCCGGCGAGACGCCGTGAGCGCTGAAAATCACCGTCCCCCCGTCTGGGACCTGTTCCACACCGTCGACAAAAATGGCTCCCTTTTCGCTCAGTTTCTTCACCACCTCAGGATTGTGCACGATCTCTTTGCGGACATAGATTGGGTGGGGATAAACATCCAGGGCGATCTTGACAACATCGATGGCTCGAACAACACCGGCGCAAAAACCGCGAGGACTGGCGAGAATTACTTTTGTGACCATGTTAAGCTCGCATGGTAGCACGCGAAGGTTGCAGGTTCCAAGTTTCAGGTTTCAGGTTGAACTATTGACAGTCGGCTCTGCCTGGCACCCCCTCCCCCTCCCTTTCTCCCTTTCAACCTTCCAACTTTTCCAGGAACTCCAACACCACTTCTTTAACCGTCTTTTCTTCTCCATCGACTTCGTAGTTCATCTTGCGCATTTCATCTTCACTGATGGCGCCCCCGAGCATGTTGAGCACCTCACGAAGTTCGGGATATTGCTCTAATGTTTGACTGCGAAAAACTGGGACGGCATCGTAGGGTGGGAAGTATCGTCTGTCGTCTTTTAGAACAAACAGCTCCAGGGCGGCAATGAGACCGTTGGTGAAATCTCCTGCAATTAGATCCACCTTCTTCTCAGCCAGCGCCCAATAAATTAGTCCTAACTCCATCACCTTGGGAGATTCGGCGAACCTTAGATTATAGGTTTCGGATAAGCCCTTGAAGCCATCCGCTCGTTCGATGAATTCGTAACTGAAACCCGGCACCCATTTGGGCGTGTATGGAGCCGCCTGGGAGATGGTCCGAATGCCCAGGCGGCGCGCATCCTCGCCGCGGATGATGATGGCAAACGTGTTGTCAAAGCCAAGAGGTTTCAACCACTCCATCCCTTCTCTTGCATAACTCTCTTTCACTCGCCGGTAAACCTCCTGGGGATCTCGTATGGGCTCATTCTTTAAAATCGCGGTAAAGGCCGTTCCGGTGTACTCCACGTAACCGTCAATTTCTCCAGCACGCAAAGCCCGGTCACAAATGAAAGTCCCTCCCAGATTTAACCGGCGGTCCACCTTCAGCTTCGTTTGATTTTCGATATGTCGGGCCAGAAGGTCTCCCAGAATGACCTGTTCGGTAAAGTTCTTAGATCCGATGACGATCACGCTCCCCGAACGACATCCACCACTTTGCAGCAGCAGGCAAAGGATCAGCAAACCGAGAACGAAGGAGGCCTTTTTCATACAGCGCGCCTTTCCATATCAGGACGACTACTCCGCCGGCCCGCCAGTCGCCGTTCGATCCGGCCCAGACTGAAATCGGTCAACAGCGCCAACAGGGCAGCTGGGATGGAGCCCGCCAGGATCAGCGTGGTATTTACCCCGGCTACACCCCTGAAAATATACATCCCCAGTCCTCCGGCGCCAATGGCTGCGGCAATGGTGGCGATACCGACTGAGGTGATGGCTGCCACTCGGACTCCCGCCAAAATAACGCCCAGAGCCAGTGGAAGCTCCACTTGCCACAGCAGTTGCCCGTCGGTCATCCCCATACCGCGTCCCGCTTCTTTCACCGATGGATCGACTCCTTTCACACCCACATAGGTACTTCGAACAATCGGCAGCAAAGCATACAGAACAAGAGCCACGATAGCCGTACCGGCGCCGATGCCACCCAGAACGGGCACAGGGATCAAAAAACCAAATAGAGCCAGACTGGGAATCGTTTGGACGACGTTGGCAAAACCAAGGACGCCTTTTTCCAGACGAGGTCTTCTTGTGATCAAAACGCCGGCCGGAATGCCGATCGCCGAGGCAGCAGCAATCGATACGAAGACCATCCATAGGTGCTGACCGGTCAAGGTAAGCACCTCTTCGAAGTTGGTAAGAAAAAAATGCCAAAGTTGCATGACGTTCCTTTCGGAGCTGACAAGTGACCAGCGCTACGCGCCGAGAGCAAATTGAAACTTGAAACCTGTACGGCTCACCGCTTAGCGCTCGACACCATCCGTTGGAGTGGCTTCATGAAAACGACAATTTCCGGGTCTGAGGAGCTGAGTAATCTCTCAGGGGTACCACTGACTGCAATCTGCCCTTTCTTCATCAAGCCGATTCGGTCCCCCAAGAGAAGAGCTTCACGCAGGTCATGGGTTACAAACAGGATGCTTTTTTTTAGGCGCTCCTGCAGTTCTTTGAACTCCTCTTGTATTTCACTTCTGGTTAATGGGTCGAGAGCACCAAACGGCTCATCCATTAGAAGAATGGGAGGATTTACGGCAAGAGCCCGTGCCACGCCTACCCTCTGCCTCTGTCCTCCAGACAACTCCGATGGATAACGCTGGGAAAACTCGAGGGGATCTAATCCAACCAAGGTGAGTAGCTCTTTGACCCGCAGTCGGGTCTTTTCCGTCTCCCACTTCTCCAAAGAAGGGACGAGAGCGATATT
>JALLOM010000039.1 GCA_027717865.1 Acidobacteria bacterium AH-259-O06
TTTTCTTCTGTGGACCTGCGTAGGGGCCGAAAAGGTCACCATCTACCGCGATGAGTACGGCGTTCCCCACATCTTCGCTGACACGGAAGAGGGGGTTGCTTTTGGGGCTGGCTACGCTCAGGCAGAGGATCGTCTGGAGGAGCTCTTGCGCAACTACCGGCGCGCTGAAGGAACGATGGCGGAGATCTTTGGCGGAGAAGAGAATTTTCGGAGTGACTACATTGCGCGGGCTTTCCGACATGCGGCCGTGAGCCGGGAAAGATACAATACCCTGGCTTCAAAGGGGAGAGGATGCGTTGAAGCTTTTCAGGAAGGAGTCAGGACTTTTATGCGCGAACACCCGGACCAAGTTCCCGACTGGGCTCCCGAACTTCACCCTTGGCAGGCGGTGGCTTTAGAGCGGTACATCATCTGGGGTTGGCCTCTGGGAGAAGCGCATGGTGACCTTCGCCGAGCCAAAATCAAACCCGATCCACTTCCCTACCGAGGCTCCAACCAGTGGTTGGTGGCCGGCACACGCACTGCGTTCGGCGCTCCCATTGCCCTGATTGATCCGCATCTGAACTGGTACGGTCAATTCCGGTTTTACGAATGCCGGCTCTACGGAGGAGAGATTCAACTTTCCGGCATGGCCATCGTTGGCACGCCTTTTCCCGCTCTTGGTCACAACCGATACCTGTCGATCGCAATGACCACCGGCGGTCCGGATACCTCCGATGTCTATGAGGAGGAGACTAACCCTCACAATCCCCGTCAGTACAGGTATGAGGGGCAGTGGCGGGACATGACCGTTCGAAGAGAGCGAATTGGTGTCAAAGAAGGCGACCGGGTACGGTGGGTGGACGTGGAGATTGAGTCAACACACCACGGACCCATCGTGGCGCGCAGGGGGAACAAAGCCTACGCTGTCGCAATCCCGTACGCTGACCAGGTTAAGCTTCAGGATCAAATCTACAGGATGATAACGTCTCGAAATTTGAAGGAGATGAAAGAAGCGCTCGCCATGCTGCAGTTGATGGCTCAAAACATCATGGTGGGAACGGTGCAGGGAGACATTTACTACCTGCGCAATGGACGTGTGCCCATTCGTCCGAAAGGCTTCAACTTTTCTCGCCCGGTCCCGGGACACACGTCAGCCAGTGAGTGGAAGGGGATTCATCCTCTCTCCGACTTGATCCAGATTACCAATCCACCTCAGGGGTACATGCAGAACTGTAACATCGCACCCATCTTCATGATGAAAGATTGCCCGCTCACCCAAGCCAGGTTCAAGGATCGCCCTTACCTCTACGATCAGAGGGAAAACCTTCATCAGAGGGCGGCCATGGTTCTGGAACTGCTTGACAAGAACAATAAGGTTAGCGTCAAAGATGCCATGGAGATGACCCTGAGCACGCAGGTATACAAGGCCGAACTGTGGCAGGAGCTTCTGAGAAATGCGGGTTCTCCGGAGCAACCCGACCTGAAAAGATTCTATGATCTTATTTTGGATTGGAATCGCCGCAGCGATTTCGATTCAACAGGAGCAGTTGCTTATAAGTACTGGAAAGACAGTCTGGGTCGTCAGTTGGCTCGGCTAGTGGATCCCGGGGAGGCACCGGAAAAGGCTTTGGCGCCGCGGCGACTGCACGAGGCACTGCAGGCCGGTGCGAAAGGGCTGCTATCGGATTTTGGCAGTCTCGAGGTGATGTATGGTCAGATATTCCGTGTGGGGAGGAAGGGAAGTGACGCGGACTATCCGGTGGGCGGAGGATCTTTGCCTGTCAGTGGTATGGCCACGCCGCGTGCCATTGGGTTTCAGCAGAGAGAGGACCGCACCTATGTCGGGTACAGGGGTCAAAGTGCGACCCAGCTCGTCATCCTGAGTGACCCACCCCATTCCTACACAGTCGTCCCGCTCGGGCAAAGCGATCATCCTGAATCTGGACATTGGGACGATCAGGCGCGTGAGCTGATCAGCAAAGTGAAAATGAAGCCCACGTACTTTTTAGACAGGCCGGAATTGCTGAAGCACGTCACGGTCAGGAAGGAGCTGGAGTGGGAGGGGACGCGACCGCTGACGCGCTGACAACCTCCCAACCTTCAACCTTCCAACCTTCAACCTTCTCACAGCTCAACTCTCAAGGAACTCTACAATGGGCTCGATTGGATCGAGGGAGGCAACGGCGAAATCGGGTTTGTAGGCCTTCAGAGCATCCAGTGAGTAGGAACCGCTGGCGACTGCAACCGTCTGAGCTCTCGCTTCCTTGCCATGAACGATATCTCTGGGGGTGTCTCCGACTATGAAGACACATTCAGGGCGTACCGGAGCGATTCTTTCATGACCACGCTCGATCGCAACTCGGATCAAATCTGTCCGATCCTCAGCGTCTGAACCGTAACCGCCAAAGAGGAAAAAGGAGCTCAGACCGGCGCGCTCCAGTTTCATTTGGGCTCCCTGCTCCAGATTTCCCGTGGCTAAGCCCAGCAAGAAGTCTTGCTTTCGGCTCAAGGTGCAGACCAGTTCTCGGACGCCGGGCAAAACAAGAAAGTTGTGGCTTGCGGTGAGCTCTTCTCTTAGAAACGAGAGATAGATGGGAAATAGAAAGGATAAGTTCTCTTCGGTGAAGCGGTTTTCTCCGCCGTAGCGTTGCAGCACCTCTCGTACAATTTGGGGATCGGTTTTTCCCTCAGGCCGTACCCCGCTGATGCCGTTTGGGAGCGCGTATGTCTGCTCTAAAGCACTCTTTAGAGCGCGAGTGCCGGCTCCACCTGTGAGCAGCAGCGTGCCGTCAACATCGAAGAGTACGAAGCGCATCGGCAGATTATAGCAACGGGGCCGTGTCTTTAAAATTTAAATTTTGGCCCCTCAACCAGAATGTCTTGCAGGATAGCTGCATCTAGGTGCATCTTTTCGAAGTTGTCAATCAACTGTTCGGGTGACTCTATGATCGGTTCGCCTTCTGGATTAAGTGAAGTGTTGATGAGAAAGAGCAAGCCCGTTCGCTCTCGAAATTGAACGAGCAGCTTGTGCAATAGAGGATTTTCCGGACCCACTGTCTGGTATCGGCAGTAGTTGTTCAGAAGAACATTTTCGAACTGCCGGCGGCACTTTCCCCGGATGGTTCCCATGAAAGACATGAAGGGAGAGCGGTGACCGTCATGAAAATAGTCACCCACGCTCTCTTCGAGGATTGAGATTCCAAACGGTTTCAAATAATCGCGCCGCTTGATCTGGTGAGGGTCCGGAGTTTGAGGATTCATCAAAATACAGCGGCTTCCCAAGCTCCGGGGTCCAAACTCCATCCGTCCCTGAAACCAGCCGACAGTTTTTCCAGACACTAGGAGCTTAACGGCTGTAGACACTGGATCGGACAATTTTTCCAAGTGCACACCCCTGCTTTCAAGGACGCGGGTTACCTCCACCGAAGAGTACTCCGGGCCCCAAAAGGCGTGATTCATCTCTGAGCGAGGGACAGAGTCTCCCAGGAAGGCGAGCGCCGACCCCAGGCACAGCCCGCTGTTCCCGGGCGCCGGGGGAACATAGACCCGTTCGATCGCGGTTTCAGCAAAGATTCTTCCATTGAGCAGGGAGTTGTAAGCCAGACCTCCAGTGAAGACCAAGTGGGAGATATGATACTGAGCGTAAAGCTCCTCGATGATGGGAAAGATGATCTCTTCGGTCAAATGCTGCATGGAGGAGGCAATGTTCTGATGACGACCTGTGATCTCTTCTTCAGGCTCTCTTCGAGATCCAAGTAGATGCTCTAAATTGTCGTTGTAAAGTCGGCTAATGTCGGGGGTATGGTCGGCCCAGGAGGTGCCGACTCCATTTTGCTGCGTGAAGTATTTGAGATTTAAGCGGAGCGATCCATTTTCGCGAGAAATAATGGTACGAAGACGGTCGGTATATTCGGGATAACCAAAGGTCGAAAGTCCCATTACCTTACTCTCGTCGCCGTAGTTGGAAAAACCCAGAAACTGACTGACCATGGTGTAGAAGAGTCCGACTGAGTGAGGAAATTCAACTTGAGATAGAGTTTCAATGCAGCGGCCGCGTCCGATTCCTGTCTTCAGAGACACGAAGTCTCCAAAGGCATCGCAGGAGATTAGGATAGCTTCCTCAAAAGGGGAGTAAAGAAATCCGGAAAGCATGTGAGACAGATGATGATCCTGTTCCTGAAGTTTGAAAACTAGTGTCTCCACCGGAACATCGAAATGCTGGGCCAGGGTTTCTTTGAAATTAATCAACTTCAAGTTGATGCGGTAGCGATCGTACACAGAACTGATTTTGTAGATGCGATCTTGAAAATGGACCTGGTCTTTGTTAACGATTCGCGTATTTGCGGAACGGGCGTAGGTGATGACATCAATATCTCTGAATTCCAGGCCGGCTCGCTTGAGGCAGAAAGCGATTGCCGAAAGAGGGATGCCGGCGGAGAACTTGACTCGGTTAAAACGCTCCTCTTCAGCCGCGGCAATAAGCTTGCCATCAATAAAGACGGCTGCTGCGGCATTGGGGTGAAAGAAGTGGAGACCGAGAATGTTCATGACTCCGCAAAATATAGCACAGGAATCAAGTTCCAGGTTTCAGGTTTCAGGAGTAACCCTGTACTCGAGCTAAGTGCCTCGCTTCGTAAGTACGGCGACGTTTGTGGCGAGCGCGATGGCGTCGAGTTCGCGAAGCGACGACGACGCGATGCCGGTGTGAGAAATGCGGGCTAAGGGCGTTCGGCCGATGGTGTTAAACTATTATTTATCACTGGAAGGAAAGGATAGATGAAGCTGCTCCGATCGGCCTGGGTACTGGTTCTCGTGGCACTGATGGCTTTGAGTTACGCACTAAGGGCAGAAGAGAAAAAACAGCCTAGAGAGTTGACCGTTCGAGGGCGAATAGTCTTGCTGGATGGGTCGGGCCAAGCGCAGTCCTCTCAGGAGAGAGTCAAGGAAGCTCAACGCCGATTTGGACTGCTCTCCTCTGATGGCAAGCTTTACACGTTTTCGCCCACCGATCCGAGGACTCAAATCTTCGTGGACCCGCGGGTCCGCGAAAAGGAACTTCAGATAACCGGGTGGCTGCGAGGTGGAAACCTGGAAATCATCCAAGTACGTTCGGTGCGCGACGGGAGACTGTACGATTTGTACTACCGGTGCGAGGTCTGCAACATCACTTCCTTTGAGCCGGGTCCATGTTGGTGCTGCCAAGAGGAATTTGAGTTTAGAGAAACGCTCGCCGGGGAACTTTCTGAGGAAGGGAAGTGAACATGCGAGTGGAACGAGTACTTGAAACCTGTCTCTACGTGGAGGACCTCAAGACAGCGGAGAGATTTTACAGCCAAGTCTTGGGATTGTCAGTCTTCGCCCGGGGCGGGAATCGCCATGTTTTCTTTCGCTGTGGAAACGGAATGTTCTTGCTTTTCAATCCGGTGGAAACCGTGAAACCGACTGAATCGGTCCCCCATGGAAGTCAGGGCAGTGGACATGTGGCCTTTGCCATCCCGGAGAGCGATATTGCCAGGTGGCAAGAGCACTTGCACAGAAGTGGCGTCGAGATAGAAGAAGAAGTCTCCTGGCCAGAGGGAGGATACTCGCTCTATTTTCGTGATCCGGCCGGCAACAGCGTGGAATTGGCCACCCCGCAGGTATGGCAGCTGGCCTGAGTTCGCATGGACACTTTTTCTCATGCCGCCTGGGGATACGCTGCGCTTCGCTGGCGTGGGCCGCAAGCGGCCCGCCTGGGTGCACTTTGCGGGGCCGGCCCTGATTTACTCTACCTCATCCCTTCCAAGATTGAACAGGTGTTGGACAAAGGCTGGACGGCGCTTTTTGTAAGTCGAAACCCTGGGATCTGGCGGGCCGATGGCCCACCACTGCCACCGGATCTCGTCCAGGCCTATCACAGCTATTACGTGTATACCCACAGCCTGGTGATTCTGACCTTGGTACTGGGGATCCTGCTTCTGTTGGGCAAACGTCGATGGCTGTGGTTTGCCCTGCCTTACCTGCTGCACATTGTCATGGATGTGCCCACCCACGAGCGGTATCTCACCCCTATTTTCTACCCACTCTCTAACTGGACATTTCTGGGACTCAGCTGGGCCGATCCGAGAATTTTTTGGCCAAATGTAATAGCGCTGCTCACCGTCTTTACCTGGATCTGGCGGAAGTACCATAGACAACTGACAACTGACAACTGACAATAGCCCGAACGAGGGCGAAGGGAAACTTGGCAATTCGAAATCTGGAGCCGTCAAACTCCATCAAGTGTGGTGGCCTGTTTAAGCATGCACAGCAAGCTATGGGGTGCGGGCTGTCAGTTGTCAGTTGTGTCAGCTGTGTTGGTTAACCCGTTGAGGGCTCTTCTCGGGACTTGCTCTCAGAGTCTGTGTAGAGGCGGGATATTTCCTCGGCAAAAGTCTTTCGAACCTTCGCACGCCGCACCTTTAAGGTAGGCGTCAGCATTCCGTTTTCAATGGTAAGGCGATCCGGTACGAGCTTGAACCGCTTGATGGTCGACCAATGAGGAAGATCCGCGTTACTCTCCTCTACCAGCGTTTCAAAATGGCTCGTTACCGCCGGGAACTTCAATAGTTCCTCAGCCGGCATCGCAGAGTCCAGCCGCTTCCGCCGAGAGTAGATCTTAAGATTTTCCAGATCAGGAAAGATGAGTGCTGCACAAAACTTTTGCCCTGCTCCCACAACGACAGCGTGTTCCACCAACGAGTCCTTTTGAAGTCGGTTCTCGAGCAGCTGAGGCATCACATACTTCCCGGTTGAGAGCTTGAAAAGATCTTTCTTGCGATCCGTTACCTTTAAGAGACCTTGCGAGGTAAACTCGCCGACATCCCCGGTGTGGAACCAGCCCTTCTTATCCACGACTTCTTGAGTGGCCTGGGGATTTCTGTAATATCCGCGCATGACATGGGGACCTCGCGTCAGGATTTCCCCGTCTTCTGCAATCGCCACTTCTAGTCCCACCAGGGGTGCTCCCACCGTCCCCGCCCGGTTGCTTTCCGGGAGGTTACAAGAAATGATCGGACTGGTCTCGGTCAACCCATATCCCTGCAGTACATTGACACCAGCCGCAGCAAAAATGTTCACCAGGTCTGCTCTTAGCGGAGCTCCACCGCAAACAATAAACTCCAGGCGACCGCCCAGCGCGGCCCGCCATTTCGAATACACGAGTCGGTCGACAACGGCATGCCTCGAAGAGTAAAACCGTGAGGGCTTCTTGCCCAGCTCAAAGACCTGTGCGGTCCGCAACCCCCACTGAAAAATAGTCTTGCGGATACCTCTGAGCTCACCGCCCGCCTCGAGAATCCGGTCGTAAAGCTTGTCCAGTACCCGTGGCACCGCAGCAAAAATTGTGGGCTTGATCTCTTTGAGATGCACTGCCAGAGAATCAGGGGTCGTGAAATAGACGCTGTAACCGTAGTTTAGAAATCCATACTGAATTGTTCGGGCAAAGCTGTGACTCAACGGCAAAAAGGAAATCACCACACCGGCCAGCTGTGGCTCGAGCCCGACTAATCTTGAAAAAGAGGCCAGCACGTTGAAGGAAATATTTTCATGGGTGAGCATGACCCCCTTGGGCGTTCCGGTTGTACCAGAGGTGTAGACAATGGTGGCGAGATCCTGAGCATGGATCTCCGACTTCAGTTCTTTAGACGACCCTGGTTTGTCCTCCTCCCGCACTCGCCCCCGAGTTAGAACCTCATCTAGAGAAATCAGCTGAAGGTCTCTCGGTAAACGGGCCCGCTCGGTCCACAGGTCCTCTTCTGCGGCTTCGACCACTACTATGGTCTTCAGTTGCGGTAACTCTCCTAGAAACGGAGTGATGGTCTCGAGCGCGTGCAGATGTGTCAGGACCAGTGCCCGCGCTTCTATGTGCTGCAGCACAAAGCGGATTGCACTCGGAGCGTGAGTGAGATAGATGGGCACATCGATCAGGCCTGCAATCAGGCACGCCATGTCAGCGACACAAAAATGAACGTCACTCTCCATGAACAGTCCCACTCGATCTCCTCGCGCCAGGCCCAGTCCCAACAGGCCGAGTGCCATCGACTCGGAGCGTGAGCAAAACTCCTGAGTCGAAACGGAGATCCAACCGTCCTTGGTTGGCTGGTTGAAAGCCTTGGGATTCGGATTTCGCTCGCAGGCCTCATCCATCAATGAAGGGAGGGTTCTGCCTAGGATGACTCTGCCGCTTCGCGAAGGGATGCCCGGGGTCGGGGAGATCTCGGGAGATGGTCCCTCGTCACGTGCCGATTCTTTTATACGGGCTTTCGTCTCCTTCATTTTCCTAATACGAAAATCGCTACTAATGTCTAGTGTAACCTATTCAATACTGTATGAAAGTAAGTGAAGGAGTCAGAACTCAGCTCTCGGCTGTGACCTTTTTGAGCTCTTGAGCTTTCGAGCTAATGAGTTTTGAGTTTATGCGGAGACCCGTTGTTCTATTGCTCCATTGCTCTCGGCGCGCAGGGCCGGTCAGTTGTCAGCTGTCTGTTGTCAGTGGTCAGTGGTCTGTTGTCTGCGGTTAGCCTGTCACGGGTTAGCCTTCTGAATTCTGGATTCTGAATTCCTGGGCCTTCTCCCTCATTCCCACCTCCAATGCCGTTTGCTCATCGAGGCCTTTCTGGGCGGCATAATCGCGTACCTGTTGAGTGATCTCCATCGAGCAAAAGCGGGGTCCGCACATTGAGCAAAAGTGGGCGATTTTGGCACCCGCTGCTGGAAGAGTCTCATCATGAAATTCCCGAGCCGTCTCCGGATCTAAAGACAGATTGAATTGGTCTTCCCAGCGAAACGCAAAGCGCGCCTGTGAGAGAGCATTGTCGCGAGCCTGAGCGCCCGGGTGCCCTTTGGCCAGGTCAGCGGCGTGAGCGGCGATTTTGTAGGCGATGACTCCGGCTTTCACGTCTTTTCTATCAGGCAGTCCCAGGTGCTCTTTGGGAGTTACGTAGCAGAGCATGGCACAGCCGAACCATCCAATCATGGCTGCACCAATGGCGGAAGTGATGTGATCGTATCCCGGTGCGACGTCGGTAGTGAGCGGACCCAGGGTGTAAAAAGGCGCTTCAAAGCACTCCTTCAGCTCTTTTTCCATGTTGACCTGGATCAAATGCATGGGAATGTGGCCCGGGCCTTCAATCATGACCTGAACGTCATGCTTCCAGGCGATTTGAGTGAGTTCTCCCAGAGTTTTCAGTTCAGCGAACTGAGCTTCGTCGTTTGCATCGGCAATCGATCCCGGTCTTAAACCATCTCCCAAGCTAAAGGAGACGTTGTAGGCTTTCATGATCTGGCACATTTCCTCAAAATGCGTGTAGAGGAAGCTCTCTTGATGGTGGGCAAGGCACCACTTCGCCATGATGGAGCCGCCGCGAGAGACAATCCCAGTAATGCGATCTGCAGTCAGCGGAATGTAAGGGAGGCGCACGCCTGCATGAATGGTGAAGTAATCTACGCCTTGTTCGGCTTGTTCAATGAGCGTGTCGCGAAAAATCTCCCAAGTCAGCTCCTCGGGTTTTCCACCCACCTTCTCCAGGGCCTGATAGATCGGCACCGTTCCGACCGGCACCGGCGAGTTACGGATAATCCACTCTCTGGTCTCATGAATATCCTTACCGGTGGAGAGATCCATGATGGTGTCTGCACCCCAGCGAGTCGCCCAGATCATCTTCTCCACCTCCTCTTCGATCGAGGAGGTCACGGCCGAGTTACCAATGTTGGCGTTGATCTTGACCAGGAAATTCCGGCCGATGATCATCGGTTCGAGTTCGGGATGATTGATATTGGCGGGAATGATAGCTCTCCCCCGGGCCACCTCCTCGCGCACGAACTCTGGCGTGATCACCTTGGGGATACTGGCACCCCAAGAGTTCCCCGGGTGCTGGCTCCAGAGAGGATTGTTGGTTCCTCCGCTGCTGGCCGCCGATTCTCGGCCCTGGTTTTCCCGGATCGCAATATGCTCCATCTCGGCAGTGATGATCCCTTTGCGCGCATAGTGCATCTGGCTCACATTCTTGTCGGTTTTAGCACGCAGCGGTTTTCGCAAGCGAGGAACGCGTCTTCCGTCCAGCTCCGCGTGCGAGAGCCTTCGATGGACGAACTCGGAAGTGAAATCTACAAGATCTTCCACATCCCCACGACCAAGAATACAGGAAGAGCGGAGGCCCGGCAATCCTTGGCGAATGTCGATGTGAGCCTGTGCATCGGTATATGGGCCGGAGGTATCGTAGACGCGAAAAATCCTGTTCTGCCCGTTGGAGTCCTTGTCTTCTGAAGAGGATGGCATGAGGGTAATCTCACGCATGGGAACGCGCACACCCGGGTGAGAGCCTTCAATATAGACCTTTCGTGATGCAGGAAAGGGCCTTGTTGTTAAAATGGATTCTCCAATCACCCTGCTTTCCTTACGATGTTTTGTCATCATTTTTCTCCTTGTCAGGATCTGCCTATTGTCAAAAATCTTAGACCGCCGATCTGACCTCCCGGCTAGTTGGTAGTGCCGGCGTCCCGAGGTTTGAAGCCGGCGCTACTTTCCCTGCAGCTCTTAACACCGCACAGGGGGGACTGAGGTCATCGGAAGAGGTACAGAGACCACTTTCCCTTCGCCGGTATTACCCGGATCAGGTTCGAGGGGTCAACAGGTCCTCAGGCCCATCCTCTCAGCCGAGCTTCAGCTCCCCCAGAGGTCTGTTCTTGCGCAGAAAATCCTAGCGAGCCAAAGGATAAGTGTCAAGCCATGTACTAAACCTGCGAAGAGTCTCCACAAATTTATGCAACACACTGCCCTTGACCCTCTCTCCGTGCTGGGCTAGATTGAGTGGAGATCCATCACAGCGGCGACTGTGCGGTTTCGTGGATTTTTTCAATTTTCTCGGGGAGTTAAAGGATAATTTATAAAGTTTTTTCTTATGTGTAGGAATGGGGAGGATGTGGCTAGACGACGGGCATTACGCTGCGCTGTAAGGCTCTTTGTTTTTCTTTTGTCTTTGTCTCTATCTACTACAACTCTGCAGGCCGCAGAGGTCAAAGGGATGGTTGTCAGCGCGGAAAGTGGGGAAGCCCTGGAAAAGGTCTCGGTTTACCTCGCGGGGACAGAATTTCAGGCGAGCACGGATCGTTCCGGGCGGTTCCAGTTGCGAAACATCCCTCCGCGAAGTTACCTCTTGATGGCAACCGCGGTTGGTTTCGGTTTGGTGAAGAAAGGGATCGATCTAACCTCGGATTTCTCAGTAGAAGTGGAGATTTTTCTGAACCCCGGCACGCAAATTGCTGAGCAGGTGACCGTTACGGCGCGGGATGTGAGCTCTGCCCCGGAGTTGAATGCAGCAGAAATCCATAGACTTAAGAGCGTCCTCGCCGACGATCCGGTGCGCGCTCTGCAGCAACTCCCTGGACTTGTCTCCAGCGACGATTTCAACAGTGGATTCGCTGTGGGAGGCTCCGGTTTCGATCGGGTGGGCATCCTGCTGGACGGCGTCCCAGTTTATGCCTTTCTTCACACGCTAGACGGGGTCAAAGACGCGGGCTCGACGACGGTTTTGAGCGCCGATCTCATCGAGGGCGTGGACTTGGTTCGGGGAGGTACTTCAGCCGAATGGGGAGGAGGTTCTGCTGGATTTCTCAAGCTTCGCAGCCGCACGGGGAACGTGTCGCAGTGGCGGAACCTGTTGTCTATTTCCGGAACTGCCGCTCTGTTCGTCTCCGAGGGACCGCTTCAAGGGGGAAGCTGGATCGCCTCGGCGCGCAAAAGCTACATGGATTGGATTGTGCGCAAGATCGACCCCGGGTCCGAATTAAATTTCGGCTTCTACGACTTCTTCAGCAAAGTGACCCAAACCAGGGGAGAGAAAAACACTTTCTCGTTCAGCCTGTATCACGGCAACACCGGTCTCAACAATGTTCTTGAAAACATCGGGCTCAATACCATTTACCGGGGACGCTTCCTCAGCGATCTGGTCCATCTTGACTGGACCCATTTTTGGAACGATCGCATCACCACCAGCACTCACTTGTACTGGCAGCGGGGCCATAGTCTCAACCGCAACAGGGAGGGACGGGTCATTTGGAGAAATGACCTGGACGTTGCCGGGGTGCGCAGCCTCTGGGACTTCCGCCTGTGGGACCGTTGGATCGTTTCGGCAGGGGTGACGACCGAGCGCTGGCAGGGTGCGAATCTGAAAGAGTCCTATGAGCGGGGCTGGCTTCAGTGGGTTTCATTTTCGGATTTTCAGGCCTCCACAACGCGCCAAGAAGCGTTTATTCAGGCGCGTATTCCCCTTCACCAGAAGCTGGCTCTATTGGCTGGCGTCAGCCGGGCGCGATTGGCCGCTGTCTTGAAAACTCCCTCCTCGCCTTTTGTTGGAGTCGAGTTCACACCCCATAAAGGACAGCTCGTCAGCTTTTTCCTGGGTCGAACCCACCAGTTTCCGTTGCTGAGTCAACTCTATGGAGAGGCCGGAAACACACTTTTGGGACCTGAAAGAGCCGACGTCATACAAGGTGGTTGGAGCTATCGTCGATCAAATGGGCTGCAATTAAGCATTCTTGGTTATCGCCGGAGACGAGAGGAAGTTCCCTGGAGGCGGGAGGGACTTTGGAGGCTTGTTGAGGGCAAGGTGAGTCCTCCCTCGAGCAACTCGTTTCTCAATGTTCTGCGCGATCGCTCCTCTGGAGCCGAGATTCAGGTGGGGCGAAGAGCCGTCAATGGCTTAAGTGGATGGGTCGGCTACGCTTGGGGACAAAGTCAGTGGAGCGAGAGGGATGGGATCTGGGTCCCCGGGAACTTCGATCTGCGCCATTCAGTCAGCCTCTTTACTCACTACCGCTGGTCTTCGCAGTTTGATCTATCGTTGAAGTGGAAATTCGCCACTGGCTTGCCCATACCGGCCTACGTGTCAGATCGGGACGGGAGGTACTTTTTGGCAGGGCAGCGCAATCTCGAGCGTCTACCTTACTACAGCCGGGTGGACGCACGCTTCGCCAAGAGCTTCAACAAGGACCGCTGCCGTTTGACGCTTTTCGTTGAGATCGTCAACTTTTTGGATCGCGAGAACCTTCGCTTCTCGGGATTTGGCGTTGATTTCGTCAATTTAGAAACGGGTCGGGTGCGCCGGCTGGTGCAGGGGCAGTTCCCCATCCTCCCCACGGCAGGCTTAAGTGTGGAGTTTTAAACCTGGGCTTTTGCACTGATTTCGGGCTTGCCCGGAAGCTCAGCGTGCTTCCGGATGTCAATTCCGGTTGACACATTTGTCGATCCATGGGGAAAGCTCGTAACTCCTTGCGATAATTATTCTTATCGCTCGACACCCGGAATAATCTGTAAGCTGACGTTGACATTAGTTTGCAGGAATCGGTTTACCTCTACCTGGTAATCTCATTCCCACGATTGGTTGGCAAATCCCGCAACTATTAACGGCTGAACACATTCTGCTGGTAATTTTTCAATTCCCCGATAATTTTGGCCTCTTGGAACGGAAATTGCTTGGCTGTAGGGCATGTCACGAAAATACATGGTCCTTGCCGATGTCGATGGAGAGATTCGAATCTTGCGCCTGTTGTCGAACGGGCCCAGGAAGGGTGTTGAAAGGCTATGCCGCGAGATGGTGGAGAAGCTCTTCGCCAATCGTAGGGTACTCGACCTGTGGGTTGGGCCCTGGCCTGTGGGCGCTGGTCCGCAGTGCTCTGCACCGATGGAGCCGTCCTTAAGTTAACAAGCCGCTGATTCTTGAGGACGTCAATACGGTAGGTTACACCTGCCCCGGTCTGACTGTCGAGAATTAAAGGACAAGACATGGAACGATCCACTCTGCTCTACGATGAGGCAAACAAGGTCCTCCCGGACGACGTTCATTCCTCGGAGGATTGGGACAACATCTTTTATCTTTACGGAGATGCCGGGATCGAAGTGACCGATTCCGAGCAGCGGTTGCGAGCAGTCCGAAAAAAAATCGCCTCCAGGATAGAAAGGGAGGACCAGCATCAAGGGGTCGATCTGCCTGCCAAGAGGCTGGAAAAGGCCAATGACCTCGTTCGAATGTATTTGAAGGAGATCGGCACGGTGCTCCTCTTGAGTCGAGAGGCCGAAGTTGAGATTGCCAAGCGATTTGAAAAGGGTCAAGAGACCGTGCTCAAGGCTTTATTGCGATCCCCTGTCGTTGTGGCCGAGATCCTTTGCTTCGGTGAAGAGCTGAGCAGAGGCGAGATCAGGCTCAAGAACCTAGTCAACTTGAAAGAGGACGACCTAACCGAGGAGATTCTCGAGACTCGCCGCCAGGAAGTTTTGAAACGTATGGATGAAATTGCGAAACTTGAAGCCAAGGCTTCCCGGGTTGGAAAGCGCCTGCGCAAGGCGAAGAAAGACTGCGCTAAGCACAAAAGACTCGCCTGGCAATGGGCACGTTATCGGGTTATGGTCGCAAGGGAAATTAGAGATCTCGATCTTAGAGCTCCGATAAGAGAACACCTGGTCAATGCCGTCAAGAGCGCAGTGGACCGAACCGCCTTGGGGCCTTCCGAACTGAAACGTACCCTTGCCACTATCAAACAAGGGAAACTGGAGGCAGATATTGCCAAGAGGGAGTTGGTTGAGGCTAATTTGCGCTTGGTTGTCTCTATCGCCAAGAGATATGCCAACCAGGGTCTACAATTTCTGGACCTGATCCAGGAAGGAAACATTGGGTTGATGAAGGCCGTGGACAAATTCGAATATCGCCGAGGTTATAAGTTTTCCACTTATGCCACTTGGTGGATTCGACAGGCCATCACTCGTGCCATTACCGATCAAGCGCGGACCATTCGGATCCCGGCGCATATGATTGAGACCATCAATAAGCTGATGCGGACCTCACGCGCTCTGGTCCAGAAGTACGGTCGAGAGCCAACTCCTGAAGAGATCGCTAAGAAAATGCAGATTCCCGTGATCAAAGTAAGCAAGATTCTCAAGATGGCGCAGGAACCGATCTCACTTGATACTCCAATCGGAGACGTAGGGAACAGCTCCCTTTGCGACTCCATTGAAGACCGAAGCATTGTTTCACCTGCCGAGTCCGCCAGGATCAATATCGATTTGAAGAGGCAAACGACAGCCGTCTTACAGACGTTAACCCCTCGGGAGGAGCAGGTCATCCGCATGCGATTTGGCATCGGGGATGGAAGCGAACACACTCTCAAGGAGGTCGGGAAGAGATTTTCTGTTACCCGAGAGCGAATTCGCCAGATCGAAGCCAAGGCACTTCGCAAGCTGCGACATCCATCACGCAGTCGGAACTTGAGACCCTTTCTTAGCAACGCTGCCTCGTAAAGGGGGCTACAGCGAAGGTTAAACTCGAGTAGAAGAGGGCAAGCTGGAGTTAAAGGCGGAGACTGAAATTGAAAATTTAGTGGCTTGCGGGGAAGGGGTGTTGTGAAATGGCTAATCGAAGGAAAAAACGTCCCAGTCGCTCTCTGGAGCTCGGCTTGCCGATCTCCATTGGACCGTCTCAAGTGAATCCAAAGGCCGAGTTCGTGGTTACCGTGGAAAACAATACCAAAGACCAGGACAAAACTCACAGCCAACTTGTCAAGGAACTAACCGAAGTACGACAACGAATTGCTGAGCTTGAAGCTATAGAAATTGAGCACGAACAGGCGAAGGACAAACTGGAGCACTGCAATACGCAACTTACCAAAGCCTTGGTTCGGGCTGGCGAATTGCGCGATGGAGAAACGGAGGGACACGCCGAGCGAGTGGCTAAAATGGCCGTCAGCTTGGCCCGTGCTATGGAGGTGGGCGAAGAAGAACTTGGACACATTCGAAGCGGCGCACTGCTTCACGATATCGGAAAAATCGGCATTCCCGATTCCATATTATTCAAAGCTGGCTTCCTCACAGATCAAGAGTGGAAGATCATGCGTCGACACCCGGTGTATGCGTACGAATTGCTGTCCCCTATCACTTATCTGGAGCCGGCAGTGGATATTCCGTACTGCCACCACGAGAGGTGGGATGGCACAGGATATCCACGCGGTCTCAAAGGTCATGAGATTCCTTTGGCAGCGCGGATATTCTCAGTAGTGGATGTGTGGGATGCATTGGGAGCAAATCGACCTTACTCGGATGCCTGGCCTCCGGAAAACATAGTGGATTATATCCGAGAAAGTGCCCGGACTCACTTCGACCCGAGCGTGGTCGAAGCCTTCCTTGAATTATTAAGCCAATGATCCGCTAACC
>JALLOM010000390.1 GCA_027717865.1 Acidobacteria bacterium AH-259-O06
GCGGGACTCTTGTTTTGGTTATGCGTGATCGTAACCGACCTGCCCGAGATAGCCGTCGTCAGCGAACATTATTGTGAGGAGGAAGAGGAACCACCTGCGCAACCTTATTTGGTTTTGGAGAGAAAGCGATGAACAAGAGTTTAAGCCCCAACAACAAAATGGGCCTACAAGCTAAAACCTTGCCTGTAGGCCCACAGCCAAAGTGGGAGGAGACCCAAATTGGTAAACAAAGCATATCACGAGGACAAAACTATGAATAGAGTAGCCATCTATGCCAGAGTTTCAAAGGCAATGGAGCAGACCAATGAGAACCAGCTTCTGGACCTGCGCCGGTATGTCTCAGACCGACGGGACTGGCAGATCTTTGAAGAGTATTGCGATGGTGTGACCGGCACCAAGGACAGCAGACCAGCCCTCAACCAGCTGATGAATGATGCCAAGAAGAGAAGATTTGATGTGGTGCTGTGCTGGAGATTTGACCGCTTTGCCCGTTCCACCAAGCACCTCATCCTGGCTCTGGAGGAGTTTAAAAACCTGGGCATCGACTTTGTGAGCTTTCAGGAAAATATTGACACTTCCTCTCCTCTTGGATCGGCCATCTTCACGATCATCTCAGCGGTGGCTCAGCTGGAAAGAGACATCATTGCTGAGCGGGTAAAAGCTGGATTGAGAAGAGCCAGGGAGAATGGGAAGAGATTGGGAAGGCCAACAGTAAAAGTAAGTTCAATGAGGATTGCGAAACTTCGGGCTGAAGGGCTCAGCTTGAGACAGATTGCCAAGGAGACTGGAATCTCAAGAACTACAGTTGGTCAGATTTTGGAAAACAGGACCATGTCCCAGATTCTAAAAGAGTAATCCTCCTTTATGAAGACCCACGATGCAAAGTGCTTCTACAGTCTTTGGATCAGCATTTTCCAAAGCAATTATGTTGTAGTTACGCCATTCGTAATACTGCCCGTTAGGAGGTGTCAATGGATCAGAGAACCATGGGCAACTGATCCGACATCTCTGCCCTGGCACGATTCCTATAATCTGCTTCGGCCGACCCTTCAGAATTATGCTGATTCGTGTCTTCCGAACTCTTAAACGAGGCGAGTGACCCCAATCCTCCAATAAATGCACTAGGTTCTTCCCGATTCGGACCGCATCAGCCGTCACCAAGGTGCTTGAACTACTGGCTCTCTTAACCATTTTCCGAGAGGTAACAGTCGTACCCCTAGATGCGTTCAAGACCCTATTTTTAGCACGAGGTTCGTTTCCCGATTCTAGGAATGTACGAACCCGTTCCAGTGCACGTTCTGTATTGTTCGGCCGACTGGTCTGATGTACCTTTAAAAAGCGAATGCTGTCAGGAATCAAGCCCTTTTCTTGAGCACGATGGAACAGCGGCTCGAAGTACTTTTGTGACCAGCCTGTTCCCTGCCTTCGCCAACCCATTGCGAGCACCAGATCGGGAACCAAGACGGAAAGCAGCGGAACGATGCGTGTTCTAAAGCAGTGTCTGTAAGCGCACTCCAGAGAACTAGAACTAAGCCTTCCAGCCTCTGGACGTGTCCGACACAGTATTTGGTTCGCGTAACCCAAGACCGCTTCTTTGCCTTGTTTTTGGACCATTGACCGCAGGCTGGCTGCGAAAGTTTCCATAGGTCGATAGTGCCAGACGAGATCGCGGATCGTAGCCATTCTTTTCCCAAGCAATGCCGACCGCCGACCGCTTTTCATAAGGGCTTCATACTCTCGATACAAGGGCCTGTCAGGCAAATTTCCACCGTGCGGATTTAATCCGAGAATTAGAATGCGAAACAGGGGAACTGCTCTGTGGGCTCGAAACCATTGAAGATCAACGAATCCGGCTTGCGGTAGGATAAGATGAGTTCCATCAGAGGCCATCCCTTTTATGGGATCAATATTACCGTTCACAATGCACTGGCAATCCCTGCATCGAGAACACCGGATCGTGCCCTCAAACCAAGTTGCATACCTCTCGAAGTTAGGCTGGCTCATTCTTGTGTCTGAAGACAAACAAGAGTGTCAAAAAAACCCCCTTGGGGAGCAGCTTCCTAAATACGCGCTGACACTGGATTTCAAAATAGCCTATTACCCGTCAGAAAAACAACTGTTTTTTGGACAACCAAGACGTCGTACAGATAGCATGTGTTGGACGAGGGATGGTGAACTGGAGTTTTTTTATGAACGTTGACTGGAAGACCATCCTTGTCCAACTAATCGTTGCAGTGATCGCTGGTATCGTTTCTGGTCTACTTGTACTCCTATTAGGACTTCCTTACACCATGAGACAAGAAACGGAACGACAGACGGAACTTGACCGCCTTGCCTATCTTAATGCGGTGCATGCACTCCGCATTGAAACCAGCCAAAACCAAGCTCTTGTGAATTTGATCCCTGATGAACCTACAGAGTACATCGTAGCGCCGTTTACGATGGACGCAGCCAAGGGAGTTTTAAACAACACACAGATTTTTGAGTTCGCGGGACCAGACTTAGTTCTTTTGCTAACGATTTACCTCTCCGCAGCTGAGGGACTTAGCCAAAGAATTGAAGCGGCGAATCAAAATGACGGTGGTAAGCATGTTCTAAAAGCAAGTAAAGGTTTCTACCTCGACATTCTCTACGATCTTCAGAAGATGCTAGACAGAGAACTACAAGAATCGCCTATCTATCGAGAACAGGTCCAGAGCGTTTTCGATCGAGTAAAGGAAATAAGGGAAAAGTGGTACCCAACTAGTCGATAAAGATTAGGTCTACGCCTTGTTCGTGTGGAGCTTTTTCCCGCGGCTCAGTTTTCCCCTTCTATATAAGAGTGAAATACTGGAAAACTAGTTCATGACGCTAACTTCTCTGGTCAATCTTGATCTGGGCGCTCCAAACTTCACTTTGAGACCCTTGCGGGTGGCTCCTTCTATCCCAAGGGGGCTGTTTTACTAAGGCATGAATGGGAGGGGAGGAGAATCACCAGAACTGGAGACTCTCTCTTCCTTCCTCTCATGCCTAGGATAACGCCCCCTTACGCGCAGCCTTG
>JALLOM010000391.1 GCA_027717865.1 Acidobacteria bacterium AH-259-O06
AGTTCATAGAAATCCACGATTTTCTGCCAGGCATCAGCTGCGGTTTCTACATAGCTCACAAGCTGCAAGTCTTTAGGGGAGATGGTGCCTTGTTCGACCAAAAATTCCAGATTTACGGCCTGCTGCCAGTAAGTCTTTCCAAACAACAGCACCGGTATGGCTTCCATTTTTTGCGTCTGAATTAAGGTCAGTGTTTCGAACAGCTCATCCAGCGTGCCAAAGCCCCCCGGGAAAACCAGGAGGGCCTTGGCACGCAGCAAGAAGTGCATTTTGCGTAGGGCAAAGTAATGAAATTGAAAACACAGATCTGGCGTGACGTAGGCGTTTGGCGCCTGCTCAAACGGTAACGTGATGTTCAAGCCTACGGATTTTGCATCTACTTCATAAGCTCCACGGTTAGCAGCTTCCATGATGCCAGGACCGCCACCGGTGACCATGACAAAATCGCACTGGTGATCATTAATCTGACATGATGAGGAAACGATCCGGACAAACTCTCTTGCTGCTTCGTAGTACCGTGAATTCTCTACCAAACGCTGCGCCCGTGTTAATGCTTCTTGCAAGTGGAGATCGCCTGGACGCGCCGCAGCCTGCTTTTTAATGTCTGCGAGATTCTTTTCGGCTTCTTCCCTACTCAGTAACCTGGCGCTACCGAATACCACAATTGTGGAGAGTATTTTGTGCTCGTCCATGATCACTTCGGGTTTAAGTAGTTCCAGTTGCAGCCTCACGGGACGCAGGTCGTCCCGGTTCAGAAACTCAATGTCCTCATACGCGATACGGTAGGAAGATGATTGATAGATCCGTTCGAAGTTCGTTTTGGCATTCATAAATGACTCCTTTGGGGTCATCGCTGGTTCTTTCTCACTCAGTTCTTGGCTGCTGCCGCTCTGAAACGCAAATTGGCACTTGCTACGACGTGCAGCTCAAGAGTAAGCACGGCTGACTGACCTCACCGTTTGTAGTGGTTCTCAGAATCCTTTTACTCTACCATAGCCATGAAGAGATTATTCAAAGACTCTGCCAGAGTGGAAAGCTCTCCTTTTTCCTGGGAGTGGTCCTGGCAGTTGTGGGCCTGCTTTTCCAGCGACCTGTTCTGGTATGGTCTGGGCCGGAATGAAGCGCCTGAGGGAATTTAGGGAAATTTAGGCAGATGCGTTATTGGTTGGCTGCTCATATTCGTCGGATCTGGCCGCTGATCTGGACAGTCCTACTTATTTCACCATCCTCCCTTAGAGCGGAGATTCCTCTTCCGACGCCGCTGGAGCACTACGACAATTTCGATCCTGCCAGGGAGGGCCTTCGTCTCCTCAGCAGCTTGTTTTCGGAGTTAGACCCATCCCAGCAGTCTCTCGTCCTCCAACTTGTGGGGGCGCCCGGGATTCAGAGCGAGCCCAAGCCCTCCAAGAACGAGCTCATGGCCGCCTTGAAAACTGTGGATTGGGCGAAATGGCGACCTCAGGTCCTGGAACTTTTGCTGCATCGCTCACGGGTCCTGGACATCGTTCCTGAAAAAGCCGGAGAGTGGCTTCCCATTGTCCATGACGCGCTCTTGTTTTTTCTGGACCGCCTGGGAGAAGAGCGCCTTCTTGAGCGGCTGCTGGATCAGGCTGCTCTGCCCGCCAGTGCGCAGAGAGGGGAGCAAGTCCTGCAGTTTCTCTCTCGAACACCGACTCTTCAGAAGATTGGACAGGTACTTGCCAGGAGTCCGGATCTTCCCCCAGACCTTCGAGGAGCCCTTCAGGTCCTGGAGAACAGCTTGAGGACAACGAGTGGGGAGGAAATTGTGGAACTCATCGTTCAGGAGATCGGGCTCGAAAAAGTTGAACAATACCGGATTCGCTGTTCCGACGAGATCCTTGCTGAGGCGACGGTCGGTGCAGTCCTGCGGTGCAGCCTGGTTCTGCCAGGAGAAACCAGGGTGAGGGAAGCGGTAGCTAAGGTCATCAAACCTTACGCCATATCCGCTCTCCGAGAGGAACTGGCAATCTTTGACGATTTGACCGGCTACTTTGGGGACTATCGCGACTTTTACGAGATCGGGCCAGTTCCTCTTTCGGAAATGTTCGCAGAGATCCGGGAGGCTCTTTCTAAAGAGATTCAGGTTATCAAAGAGCAAGAGAATCTGGTGAAAGCAGCAGAATATTATGGGGACAGTGAGAAGGTTATGGTGCCGGAATTTTACCCTTTCTCTACGGAGCGGGTTACCTTCATGGAGTTTGTCCACGGTGAGAAAATCTCGGACGCTTTTCCCGGGCAACTCAAGGCACGGGCGAAGTTAGCCCGTCGCCTCAGTGATGTGCTGACCTCCGATGTGCTTTTGTCCCCCCGTGAGGAGGCCCTTTTTCATGGCGATCCTCACGCAGGGAATGTCTTCCATGTACTCGATGAACCGAAGCATCCTTACCGCATTGCTCTTTTGGATTGGGGGCTTCGCGGCGTGTTCCCCCGGCAGCAGCGGGCCCAGCTTATGCAGTTGTTTCTGGGCGTCTATTTGAAGGACACAAAACGCTTGACAAACCATATGGGCGCCTTAATTGAGGGGGATGATTGGGAGTCTCCGGAAAAGCGCGAGCGCATTCGCACCATTGTAGAAGAAACTCTACGCGAGAAACGTAAAGGCCACGTCTTCGACATCCTGGGCGAGCTAATGAAGAAAACTGCCAGGGAAGGATATCAGATTCGCTTTAATATCGGCCTCTTCATAAAGTCGCAGATTACGGTCAACGGCATCCTTTCCGAGTTGGATCCTAAGCTGAAGCAGGATAAGTACTTGATGAACCGCATTTCGCGACAAGCTCTCAAGGAGATGCCCAAACGTCTCCTCTACACTGTCTGGTTTCCCGCCTGGAACTCTCACAATTACCGGAGCATGCTTTCAAACGAGGATATCAAAGACATGCAGGTTAATTCTTGTGTCAAGACTCTGAAAAAAGCAGGAAAGGGTCTGTGGAGAGTCGTGCGCTGGCCAGTCGAAGTCTTCATCCCCTGAAACGAGATTCTTGCCAGCAAAGGCAGCCGGGAAGCCACTCATC
>JALLOM010000392.1 GCA_027717865.1 Acidobacteria bacterium AH-259-O06
TGTGGTGGTCAGCCCTTACTGGCTGTTCCAGCAGTCAGTAGGGGCGCTATGCCACCGGGGTTAACGTTTGCCCTTCTGCTTTGGTGGTCTTCCCCCGAACTGCCGTCCATTCATCCGGCTGGCGCGCTTCTTCCGTTCGCTGGTCTTTCCCTTGCTCAGTCTGCCCAAGTGAGCCGTGAACAGTGTCAGGGGAATGGTTTTGTTGCAGTGTGGACAGTAGATCATCACTCCTAACATTAATCTACTCTGAGTAGATTTGTCAAGCGAAAAATGCATACTTGCTCATTTTTTCTTCTCTGCTTCAGTCTGCCAGGGCCCATTCTGCAGCCTGGCCCCTTCTGCTTTCGGGGCGATTCGGAGGAGTCCACATCCCCCCATGAAAAGCAAAAACCGGTTTGGGTAGGAATCCTGCTCCAGATCTGTCCACATGGGTACTTAGGCGCTTCTCTGTGTCCCGACGCAAAAACAGGAGTCCCGAGATAAAAAATAACAAAATAAAAAAACTACCCAACAAATGCGAGTTCGGGACATTCGTCATGTCTGCCAAAAAGAAAATCACCAAGCACTCAGGTGGATCGTTCCATTCGTCCCCACTTGAGGGTTAAGCAACAAATCCGCACCTTGGCTGGCCAAGTGAGGCAATGTCGCAAGCTGAGAAACAGAATGAAAGTACTTGCAGAAATGATCTAGTTAGTTCAGACTTTGAGACGGGGTAACCTCCCTTTGGAACTCCCCCCTGCTCCTGCACTCCTGGGGCACAGCAAGACTAGCTATAAAGAGACAAGGAGGCTGTCGAGTGACCAAGTCGGACACAGTCATCAAGAAGCCTGAGGCGGTGAGGATGAAGTGTCTGATTATTGCGGCTGGGAAGGGAAGTCGGCTACGACAGAACGGCACTTGTAAACCCCTAACGCCCATTTTAGGCATTCCCTTGATCGAAAGAGTCATCCGCTCAGCGCTGGAGGCCGGAGTGGATGGCTTTTATGTAGTCACCGGATACCAGGGAGGGTGCGTTCACGCCTTTCTGAACCGTCTGAGCGACCGTCTGGGGATTCCTATCACCCCCATCGTGAACGAGGACTGGAAAAAAGAAAACGGCCTTTCGGTGCTCAAGGCACAGAAATATCTGCGGGAACCCTTTCTGTTGCTGATGGCGGATCATCTCTTTGATCCGGTCATTGCCCGTGAGTTGATGAGGCTTCCTCTAAGCGATGGCGAAATCATCCTGGGCGTAGACGGGGATACCCGCAATTCCCTCATCGATATGGAGGATGTCACCCGAGTAAAGACGCAAGGGGACAGGTTACGTAACATTGGTAAGGGCTTGACGGACTTCAATGGCTTTGACACCGGCATTTTCCTCTGCACTCCTTCCATTTTCGGTGCGCTGGAGCGTTGCCGGCAGGAGTACGGCGATACGGCTTTAACCGGAGCGGTACGGCTCCTGGCCGCCGAGGATCGGGTCAAAGCTATCAATATTGGCGGTTACTTCGTGATTGATGTAGATGATGCCGCGGCCTTTAGACGGGCCGAGAACGCCCTTTTGGCTAATCTGCGGGACAAGCCCAGCGACGGCCCTGTGTCGCATCACTTAAACCGACCGTTATCAGTGAGGATTTCCCGCCGGCTGGTGAACTACCCGCTCACCCCAAATCAAATCTCCCTGTTTTCGTTCCTGTGTTCGGTGCTGGCTGCTGGTCTGTTCTCACTGGGGAGTTATGCCACGCTTTTGCTGGGCGGTTTACTGGCGCAGTTCGCCTCGGTCATCGACGGATGCGATGGCGAAGTAGCGCGGCTCAAGTTCCAAAGCAGCCACTACGGAGGGTGGGTTGATGCGGTACTGGACCGTTATGCCGACGCCTTCCTGCTTTTCGGTCTCACGTGGCACGCGTACGCAAACAAGACGGATAGCCTCATCCTGTTGATCGGATTTTTGGCGATTATCGGTTCCTTTATGTTGAGCTACACGGCGGACAAATACGACAATCTCATGCGCGACCGGATCAGTCATGGCAAGGGACTTCGTCTGGGCCGTGACTTGCGTGTGTTTCTCATGTTCCTTGGTGCCATCTTCAACCAACCTTATTTGACGCTGGTTGTGCTTGCCGTCGTGATGAACATTGAAACCATCCGCCGTGTCATCATTTGCCGGGATCATGGATAGCATAGAACGCGCAAAAGTAAGAATCAGAGCGATTATCGTGGGCTCCAAGGTGCCAGAAGACCCCCGCCATGCCGAAAATACCCTGGAGTGGCTATTAAGGCTTGATCCCAAAGCTGACCAAGCGCTGCAGATCGCTGCTCTCGCCCATGATATCGAGCGGGCTGTCAAGACATACAAAGTGCGTCGCTCCCATTATGACAATTATGACGCCTTCAAGGCTGCTCATGCGCGTCATGGGGCAGAAATTCTGCGAGTCATCCTGGATGAGTGCGGTGTAGCCAAATCTACGGCCAAGGAGGCTTGCCGGTTGGTGACAGTTCATGAGGTTGGAGGTGATCCCCGTTCCGCTCTGCTCAAGGATGCAGATAGTATTTCCTACTTCGAGGTGAACATGCCCTTGTACTACCAACGCGAAGGCTGGGAGGAAACCAAGCGTCGTTCTACGTGGGGCTATCGACGACTCTCATCACGGATGAAGAAAATCGCGAAAAGTATCAAATACAAAAGCGAGGACTTGACACGCCTCCTAAGGGAGGCGATAGGTGAAGCCTGTCTAAAAGATTAATGATGAGACCTGAGAGAGCGTTCCCCCCAAGAAAAACAAAATCGCCAGGCCAAGGATGGATCGTTCCGTTGGTCTCCGGGTGGACGATTCAGGCCGACACCCAGTTTCTTCGGTCGATGATGTTCTTCGGTTCGTATGTCTTGCCCCGCAGCAACCGTTTTTCCTCATGTCGAGTGGTCCACCACACCACAGGCCCCAGCAAACCTGCCACAAGCCGAGATACCACACGGAATTCTTTCGCCATCTCCTCGCGCAGCGCGCGGATCTGTTGAGTCACAGCTTC
>JALLOM010000393.1 GCA_027717865.1 Acidobacteria bacterium AH-259-O06
GGTAGTGGCGACCCTCTTCGGCCAGCTCACCCTGCCACAGCTTGGCAAAGTCACAGTCGAAGTCTCGAACATTCCCCATACTCTTATCCAGGGTCTCACAAACGTAGACCTCTCCCGTCTCACTCAGAACACCGATGAGCTCTCCCCCATAACAAGGAGAAATGCGCTTACTTGCCTGAGCAGCCTCACCGATCAAACGATACGTCTCCTCTTCTTTAGCAATGACCAGGCGATCCATCCACCTGTTGGTGAGCCGGTGAGCCGTGCGGTACTCGATCACCTGGCGGGCAAAATCATGATACAGACGCAAATCAACTTTCTTGAGGGAGGCATCGATGGGATTTCCGCGGACCAGAGTAATGGTCACAGCATCAGGCTGAAGCTCTTCTTCAACGAAACGGTAAAACTCTCCGAGACGGTCCTGATTGGCGGAAGAAACGGTCAGGGCAACTCCGACAGACAGATTGGGGAAGTGGGGCTTAAGTTTCTTCAGTTCCGCGAGCGTCTGCAAAGCTCGTTCAAAACTCTTGGGATTCTGCCGGATACGGTTGTGGATATCTTCCGGGCCGTCCAGAGACACTCCCGTGGAAACACGCGCTGTGTGGACTTTTTGCATTAATTCCTCGACCCGAGAGACGGTCCGTTCGACCAGTAGACCGTTTGATGGAATCTGAATGTTGCGCACATGAGAGTTTTGCTCAAAGGCTCGAGCGATATCCGGAAGATCTGCTCGCAGGTAGGGCTCACCTCCGGTAAGGGAAACCGTCAGGAGATTGGGCAGACTTCGGCTGATCTTCTGGATTTCGTCCAGAGTGAGTTCGTTTTTCCTTTTGTTTAGTTCCTCCCAGTAAAAGCAGTGCGTACACAGGAGATTACAGCGCGAGGTGACAAAAAAAATCAGGCTAACCGGCAGTCCTCTCTTGTGAAACAGACGACTTGCGATTTTGACATCCTTGAGCGCACGGCTAAGCATTGGGTTCATCGTAACATAGCGGAATAGATCTTGATACTTCTTGACGTCTTTGATTCAATACGATAGCCTTCCGAGGAACTAATCTTGAGCACTGTAGAACAGGGCAATGTACAATTGATTTGTGCTGAGAGGACCTGAGTTAAGTGCTGGGAAGGATTTGGATTTTTCACCATTGGCACTAGAATAAAAAATATTGGAGGTAGGTTATGCCCAATGCTCTTTTGGTTTACCCACAATTTCCCCCATCTTACTGGGGGTACAAATTCGCGCTGGATTTTGTTGATAAAAAATCGAGCATGCCGGCACTCGGCTTGCTGACGGTTGCCGGAATGTTTCCGAGAGAGTACCAACTCAAGGTTGTGGATATGAATGTCAGGCCATTGACCAGCGCAGATCTGAATTGGGCGGATCTGGTTTTTACGTCCACAATGATTGTCCAGAAGGATTCTCTGCAGGAAGTGATTGAGCGGTGCAATCGTGCCGGCGTTCCCATTATCGCCGGTGGACCTCATCCAACTTCATTCTACGAGGATATCGAGAGTGTGGATCACTTTATCCTAGACGAAGTTGAAAACGTTTTACCTGACTTTTTACAGGATCTGAAAAATGGCACAGCCCAAAGGATCTACAGGGCACCCGAGAAACCCGATGTGACCAAGACGCCGCTGCCCCGTTATGACCTTATCAATCTGCACGAGTACGGATCGATGGCACTCCAGTTTTCTCGAGGTTGCCCTTTCGATTGTGAGTTCTGTGACATTACCAAGCTGTTTGGGCGAGTACCTCGCACAAAAACAAATGAACAGGTCCTAGCAGAGTTCGATCTCCTCTACCGTTTGGGGTGGCGCGGATCTCTTTTTCTGGTTGATGACAACTTCATCGGAAATAAGCGGGCTGCCCTGAGCCTGTTGCCTGATATTGCCAGATGGCAGAAGGAGAGAGATTATCCCTTTTCCCTATTTACAGAAGCAAGCGTGAACCTCGAGAGGCTGGAGCCGTTAATGGATGCAATGGTTGATGCCGGATTTAGCATGGTCTTCCTGGGCATTGAAACCCCCAATCCGGAGGCTTTGTTGAAAACGAAAAAGAAGCAAAATACAAGGAAAGGAGAAGAGAACTATCTCGTCAATGCGGTTCGGAGGATTCAGCAAAAAGGAATGGAGGTTATGGGAGGATTTATCCTGGGGCTGGATGGTGATGGCGAAGACGTTTTTGATGCTCAGATTCACTTCATTCAAGAAGCGGGCATTCCAATGGCAATGGTCGGACTCTTAACTGCCTTGAAGGGCACAGACTTGTACCAACGTCTCCACAGGGAGGGTCGATTGCTTGGGGAGTCGACGGGTAACAACGACAGTATAACCTTGAATTTTATCACGGAAATGGATCGACAAACCCTTACTGACGGATATAAACGCGTACTTACGAGCATTTATGATCCAAACCTCAAGAACTACTTTGAGCGTTGTCTGACAATGTTAAAGCACCTGAAGTCCACGGAACATAGTGTGAGAGGAGTCGGAAAAACTGAGGTGATGGCTCTTGTGAAATCAATAAAAAGACAACTTTTCTCCAGGCAAGGTCCGGCTTACTTCCGGTTTTTAGTAAAGGTTCTTGAGGATAACCCGAGAATGTTCCCGGAGGCTGTGCGTCTCGCTATCATGGGCTATCATTTCGAGAAGATCACGAGCCAACAGATCGCCGTTCACGATTTCAAAGAATACCTGGAGGCCGAGTTGGATGCATTTAAAGAAACCGTGTCTTCATTTGTGAGGGTACAAAACGACCGGATCGGAGAGGTTCGGACTTGTGTGCAGGATCTGTTTGCTCGCGTTCATGAAGAATATGAACAGATTCACCAGGATTTCAGGTACAATGTGCAGGACGCCCTGGATACCTTCCAAGAAACTGTGAACTCTTACGTGCATCAGCTTGTTCGTCCAATGTCTCCTGAGGCCTAGTCCGCATTTCTCACACCCGGTCGTCACGAAGCGGCGGAAGGGCGGGCCTGACAAGGC
>JALLOM010000394.1 GCA_027717865.1 Acidobacteria bacterium AH-259-O06
TCTTGGAACAGTCCTTGCAGGGAGAGGATCTACGGGAAGAGGAAATCGTTCACCTGTTTTCGGTCAATGGGATAGATTTTTTTTGCCCTTTTGATGGCGGCCGATTACCTGCGCAAAAAAACGGTGGGAGACATCGTTACTTATGTCGTCAATCGCAATGTCAATTTCACCAACGTATGCGTCAAACGCTGTAGTTTCTGTGCCTTTAGCCGAACCTACCGCAGTGACGAGGGTTATTATCTTCCCCTCCAGGAGGTCATCCGGAGAGTCCGCCAGGCTCGGGATTATGGAGCAACTGAGGTTTGCATCCAGGCAGGCCTTCCGCCGGAGATGGAGGGAAACCTCTACATCCAGATCTGCCGTCAGGTGAAGGAAAGCGTACCGGAGATTCACATCCATGCTTTTTCACCGGAAGAGATTCTGTATGGATCTCAACGATCCGGGAGGAGCATCGGGGAGTACTTGAGAGAGCTCAAGGCAGCGGGCATTGGAAGTCTCCCCGGAACCTCCGCGGAAATACTGGATGATGAAGTCCGAAACCGCATCTCCCCGGGACGAATAAGTACTGCACAATGGATTGAAGTGGTGACCACGGCTCACTCGCTTGGCATTCCCACAACGTCAACCATTATGTATGGGCATGTCGAAACCCACTGGCATTGTGCCCGGCATCTTCTTTTGCTGCGTGACTTGCAGCGCTGCAGCGGAGGTTTCACAGAATTCGTGCCCCTGAGCTTCGTACACACGGAGGCTCCCATGTACACGGATGGGCTGGTCAAGGGGGTCCGGCCCGGTGCCACCGGGCTGGAGGTGCTCAAGATGCACGCCGTCGCGCGTCTGGTTCTCAACCGTGATATCCCCAATATTCAGGTTTCGTGGGTGAAGGAGGGAATGAAGCTGGCTCAGGCCTGTCTGGCTGCCGGTGCCAATGATCTTGGGGGGACGCTCATTAACGAGAGCATCTCAACGGCAGCGGGAGCACCCCATGGACAGCTGGTTCGCCCCCAAGCCTTACGTCGTCATATTAAGGATGCCGGTCGCGTTCCGGCGGAACGATCCACCTTATATGAGATCCTGAAAAATTTTGGCGATGCCGAACTAGACGTGCCAGAACCGCTGGACTGGCTCATGGAGGAAGACACTGCCCGTTTTGGCTCCTACCACGAGCTGATCCATCTCGACCAATTCCGTTTCAAACATAAAGCCCAACAAGCTGGCTAGCCCCGGGCTAGGATGGCACAGCGCATGTGCGGCAGCAGATAGACGGCCAAGAAAACACCAGGGAGCCAGGCAATGCCCGGTATGTTCCATCCCTCTCGCAGTCGCGTAAAGGCTTCGTGGTGCTCAAGCGTGGACGAGAACGCCATCCAAAGGATCACAACGCCTGCTGTCCCTCGAATCACTCTCCCAATCAGCCCAGGGGTGGGGTAAGTTCCTGCTTTTTCGAAGTGTGTTTCCATCTTCATCTCGAATGAAAAAGAGAAGAAGTTTTCTGAACAACAGGATGACAACTAGTAGCCGGCTCTAATCCTTTTGATCATCTCCAGAGCCACTTCATGGAGATGTCCATTGGAAGCAACCACTCCTCGATTTCGCGCCAGTGTTTTCCCTACTGAAAAGTCCAGGCTTTTGCCTTCCAGGTCGGTGATCCGCCCGCCGGCCTCTTCGAGGATCAGCGAACCTGCCACCTGATCCCAGATATTCTCTCGATAATTGGGCCGGTCTGGTGAGAGCAGCCGAAACAGTAAGTCTCCTTCTCCTGCCGCCAGCAGGGCGTACTTCGCTTGGCTGTCCATGAGCACGGGCTCGGCCTTCACCCCAAGGGCACGCATTAGATCATCCATCTGACGGACATTGGTGTGATCTGACTCAACCGAACGCAGCACCCGCGCCTGCGCCGGATCGCGGCAGTCAGAGACGTGCAGCTGCTCAAACTCTTCTGGAGCACTCAACCGGATTCTCCACGATCCCTGTCCACGCGCGGCTGCCACAAGGGAGCCGCCTGCCAGATTTGGACACCCCAGGACTCCGATCTGGCTTTCACCTTGCTGCATCAGCGCCAGCGCCACGGCATACTGGGCACCGCGCAGGAAGCCCTTTGTGCCGTCGATGGGATCCAGTGTCCAGAAGCGCTTCGTAGTAGGCTCCCCCCGTCCCCAATCAATCCACCGGCAAACTTTCTCGGGAGTAGAATCAGGCACCACGCGGTGGACGAGTTCGGTAACCTGCTCCAAGGTGCTTTGCCCTTCGGCGCTCCGCAGTGCTCCGGAATTCTCTTCGGCCACCAGCGGATCGTCTGGAAAAGCCCGATGCAGCGAGCTCCCCACCAGCGCCTGGACAGCAAAATCTCCCACGGTGACCGGCGATTTGTCTTCTTTGGCGAGTGCGGGGGCTGCCATCTCGCACTGCACTTCTCTTGCTAGCTTGGCGGCCTCTCTCACCACTTCAATCGCAAAGCACACTTCAGGATTGGCTAGATCAATCATCCTCTCTTATCTTCTCACATTCGTCTTCAGTTCTGAGTTCTGAGTTGTGAGTTCTGAGTTGTCAGTTGTCAGCTGTCAGCTGAGTTGTCAGTGGGTCACCGCCGGCTCTATTGCTCTACTGTTCTATTGTTCTATTGTTCTATTGTTCTCGGCGCGCAGCGCCGTTGTAGCGCCGGCTAGATTGATCATGAAGCAATTTCCAACTAGAATACCGAAACATCAGAGGACGGTGGGCGTAGCTCAGCAGGTAGAGCACAGGGTTGTGGCCCCTGTGGCCGCGGGTTCGAATCCCGTCGCCCACCCCAAGAACGCTTCGCTTCGCTTTGCGTGGAACAAAAGAACAATAGAGCAATAGAAGGTGTCGGGCTTACTTGATAGCCTCGATCTTTACATCTATTGTTCTATTGCTCTATTGTTCTATTGTTCTATTGCTCTCGGCGCGCAGCGCCGTCGCGCGCCCGTAGCTCAGCTGGATAGAGCGCCGGACTTCGAAT
>JALLOM010000395.1 GCA_027717865.1 Acidobacteria bacterium AH-259-O06
ATCGAGACTGGGCTGGAGTCGAAGGAAGCTGAGAAGCGCCGGTTCTTTGAATTGGCAGACCAGCTGAGTACTTCGACCGATAGAGCAGAGCAGCAGCGCATCAAGGAAGAACTGGCCCGCCTGACGTTTGGGGAATAGATGCCGAAAATTCAGTGGACGAATCTCCCGCCTGCCCTCCGGGATCACCTCTTCGATCGACTTCGCGAGCGCAAAATCACAGTCGAGGACCTCTATCAGTTGAAACTTTGGCGCGAAACTGAGCCCGAGGCTCCGGAGGGACTTTGGTACAAGGACTTTGGATCGTTCAAGATCTGTGGGGAAGGGAGACATCCGAAGACCTTTCTCCTGCGCGGCCAGCCCGCCAAAGGGGTGAAGCCGAAGGCCGTTTTGGTGCGACCTATGGCTTCAATTGGTGGAGATCCAGCACATATTGGTACGATCCATTTCTTCGGTAGCGTCTGCTAGGCACTGATACGCCCGAGATTCCGATGGACGAACTTCGTGGAAATTTGGAGGCGCCTTGGGCACCGGTTCTCACTTTCCGATAAGCCGACAACACGTCCACTGAAGCGGAAACTTAAGCACTCCGGCGTCTTTGGCGACTGGATTGCGAAGCATCTTCTGGAGGACGGCTACAACATTCGCACAGTGCGGAAGCTGCTGTTCACGGGGAGCTGAGAACAACCATGGTTTACACCCACGTCTTGAACCACGGACAAAAGGGCGTTCGGAGCTCCATGGACAGAATGGCGAACGGGTGATATGCGGATCAGTATTAACCGTGCCGCTTCTAGCGGCATGCTCAGCGCAACCCATTGCCAGTCAGCTATTACGGCAGGCCTTTCGCTGATTTCTGCTTGCGCTTTATACGCGCAGCCGGGATATTATGCTGGTCAGTATATTCATTCTTAGGCCATTATCAGCACCCATGAGGAGCACGCCTGATCTCAACGAATGGGCAACTACCGAGCACGCGCTGAAGTATTTGGCTCGTGCAGATCGGATTCCGCATCGCACGGAGGGCGAGGCTGTCTTGCTGGAATTCGTCCCGCAGAAGGTTGAGCGAATTCTTGATCTAGGAACCGGAGACGGTCGCCTACTGGCTTTGCTGCGGATTGACAGGCGGGACACAGAGGGCGTCGCACTCGACTTTTCTCTCACCATGCTGGCCGCCGCACGTGAGAGATTTCGTGGCGACGGGAAGGTTCAGGTGATCGAGCATAACCTGGACGAGCCCCTGCCCGATCTCGGCCGATTCGACGTGATCGTATCGAGCTTTGCCATACATCACTGCACCGACGAACGGAAGAGGGCGCTCTATTCCGAGATCTACACTGCGTTATCGCCCGGTGGCATCTTCTGTAACCTGGAGCATGTGGCACCCGCAACCGCCGAGCTCCACGGAAGATTTCTGCGAGCGCTCGGAACCACCGAGGCAGATGAGGATCCTTCCAACAAGCTTGTTAGCATAGAGACTCAGCTTCAGTGGCTGCGCGAGATTGGATTCGAGGACGTGGACTGCCACTGGAAGTGGCTGGAGATGGCCCTTTTTGGAGGAGCGAAGAAAAGATGACTCTCGCATGGCCTAACAGCGGCATGCAACGGATGGCGCTACGCGCCCCCCGCTGATGCCCTCGGTGTCATGGCGGTAGCAGTACAGGAGCGCAATGACAATTGAGACTGTCCATCTCCGCCTGATAGTCTACTCGCCCGAGTATCTGCTCGCGTTGATCGAGGGGAATGAACGTTTCGAGGAATGCTTCGGGCTACCGGCGGCGGAGGGGCTCCGAGCGTTTATCGTGTCGGATGAGGTCTCGCTCGCCTGGCTCGTACAACTCCGCGCTTCGTCGGTGGTTGATCCGTGGGTTCATGGCTTTGCCGTCGTGCATCGGGAAAGCCGTTCGGTTATCGGGAGCGTCGGGTTCAAGGGGCCGCCGGACGAGGCGGGGATGGTCGAGATCGCCTATGGCATCGTGCCGGCTTTTCAAGGGCGCGGGTATGCCACGGAAGCCGCCCAGGCAGCCGTCACGTTCGCCTTCGGTAGCGGTCGAGTGTATCTCGTTCGAGCGCACACACTTCCGACGCCGAACGCCTCGACCCGTGTCTTGCAGAAGTGTGGATTCGAGCATACTAGCGAGGTCATGGATCCTGAGGATGGTCTTGTTTGGCGGTGGGAACGAAGCAACGAATCGGCCAGGCGTTGCAGTTGACCGCCTCCGCTGACGCTGCGCCGGCGGCAACTGAGTTGGTCGTTAGACAGCTCAGTACTCGGGCACCACACCGGGTTCATGCAACACTGATTACCCGCGACTAGTCGCCTAGTGTTTACCGATGCTGCCACACCCGCCCACTTGGACATAAAACGCCCAAACGGGCGAGCTCCATCTGGACGGGTTGCCGACTACACGTCCATTGATCTGGATCGTCAAATGAAAAAGGTGCTAAAGCCATTGCAGGCGGTAAGTCTCCTGCGGCCCAGGGACCGGAACTGACTCACGGCTGGTGATGGTTGTTCTCGACATTTTACCACTGTGGCCTCTTTAATTAGTGTAACATCAGCACGTACTTTGAACTCCGGAACAGCCAGTGGAGTCGCCATAAGAGCTAAGGCGCAGAAGCAGGGGCGGTGGCATACCCGAGACTCGAGCCCAAAACGCGACTTATTTTGCCTATCCGCGACAGGAACGCTATCCCCTGCTTATCGTGAATAACGGTGCCGAGGCAGTGGAATACGGCAAGATGGATCATGTGCTGGACAACCTGATCGGGCACAACGTGGCGCCGGTGGTTGTCGCTTCGTCGCGAGGCTCCCCGGGCTCATGTTTTAGGAGTACGTCGGATCACTGACGGGCGAGTATGCCCAGCTGATCGTCGAAGAACTGGTACCGCATCTCGACCAGAGGTACCGGACCATCGCTCGGCCTGAGGCTCGGGCGATCATGGGCACGTTCCGCGGCGCGGTGGCAGCCCTC
>JALLOM010000396.1 GCA_027717865.1 Acidobacteria bacterium AH-259-O06
GGCCACCGCCGCGCTCATTCCCTTGCCGATATGCTGTGCGATCCCCGTAGCCCGGGACACGTCGCTAAAGGTCCCGTCCCCGTGGTTGCGGTACAGCCGGTTGTAAAAGGTTTCCGAGTCTTTCTGGAGTGAAGGAATAGGGGCCCCGTTGGTAAAGTAGATGTCCAGAAGCCCGTCGTTGTCAAAGTCGAGAAGAGCAACGCCTCCCAGAACGCGCTCGATCATATGCTGGTCTGGGGTTCCGTGGTTGCGCAGGACAAAATCGATTCCGGAAGAGGCCTGTCGGTTTTCAAACCGGATGGGGGCGGCGCCTGTGGGCTCCGAGGCAGCCGGGCGATGCGACCACAGTGCAGGCACCCAGCAGGCGAACAGGACTGCCAGCAGTAAGGCCTTCCTCCTCCCGCCGGACGCTGCAACCCGGGTTGTGCGGCCAGGGCCTAACTCTCGACGCCTCCTCGTGCCCCAACCTTCTCCTGTACTGCGGATATCGGCAACGTTGCTGCTCCATGGCTCGCCCGGGAATCGGGAGGCGGTGGGATTCTTACTTTCGCTCCGCCTCCTGTCGCGGCTGGGCTTCCACAATCTCAAAGGTTTCCTCCACGCGGGCCTTCTCCCCCTTAATGCGATCTCGAACATCGACCTGGATCCTGTAAGCTCCAGATTTCAACTGGCGGGTCGGTAACTCCCGGATCAGGACTACCCACTGGCCGGAAATGTTCTGGATCGATTCGCCGGATTCCTCCGCCAGCTCCAGAACGGGCTGGCCGTCGCGGAGAATACGAAAGGAGATGGAAAGGGCGGGTGCCAAAGTGGACTGGTCCAGGCCAGGATTGTATACGTGCAGATAGGCATAAAGGGGCCGGCTGGCAGAAAAGCGCCGGTCGATGCTGGGGCGAATCTTCACGTCTCCCAGGACGAACATGGTGTTCTCCGCGGGGATCTCCTTCATTAGCCAGAGTTGGGACGAGAGAATCAGGGAGCTAACGCTGAGCTTGCCGTCCTCCGAAGAGGGAGGCGCAAGGGCTTCCCGGCGGACCCCTACGTTTCCGCTGTGGACGTCCTTCACCACCAGATCCAGCCGGTAGCGCATCCGATCCTCCAGAAAGAGGACCTTCTGGTACTGCGAACTCTGCAGCAGCCCCCGTTCGAACTGTTCCGGGGCATAGGTGAGAACCAGGTCATCGTCAAACTCGGCCACGATGCGGTGGGTAAGACTGGTCACGATTCCATAGACCGCCACGCGGGCGCGGTACACTTCCCCTTCCTTCTTGAATGTCAGGTTCTTGTTCTCCACCTGGAAGGTCACTGGCACCAGTAGCTGGCGCTCATTGAGGCGAAAGTAGTCCTTTCGCAGTTCAAAGGGCAAGGTGGTATACGTCACCTCCACCTTCACCAACTTCTTGAGATCGGTGTAGCGGATCGGCTTCGGCGCCTGGACCCGGGCATAGGTTTCATATCGCTGGAAGGGATTGTCCGCGGCTCGCACGACCTGCAGCGGATACGATTCCCGGTTCCCAGGGGAGAAGAACGGCCGGTCGCGCTTCTCCGCCAGTCCCAGCATCTCCGCAGCCGTTTTTCCAAGGCCAGGGACATGCAACAAAGCGTCTTTCTCTGCCGGGTCAAGAGCCAGCTTGTAAAAAGCCGTGCCCTTCTGGTCCACAAATTCCAGTTCGATGTCCGAGCCCACCCCCTCGATGTATCGATACCACCAGCGCTCGAAGGGATAGGCCGTCGTCGCTCCCCCGCCCTCATGAGCTGGACGAAAATAAGGACCTCCCGTGGGATAGGATTCAATCTGATCCGGAGGCCCGTGGAGGATGTAAATTCGGCCCCGGTCGGTCTTCCAGCCGGGCATGCCGGCGGAGAAGTGTTCGTTGGCATAGGCAATGCGGCGGTAATGTTCCTCCTTAAATTCGTTGACTGACGTAGTCGGGTCCGGGTCGCGGCGGAACCAGAACTGCTCGATAAACTGTTCTTTTTCCTCCGGGGCAGTCAGAGCTTCAAAGACCTTTTGCTCCTCATCGGTAATGCTGTAGACCACATACTCATTGAGCCATTTGGCGTAGTAGTCTTCCCGTTCCTCCTGTGCCAGGCGCTTCTGATCTCTCTGAGGTCCAGCCGGTACTGTGGCGATCACAGACATCAGGAAAAGGAGCGCGCCCAGCCTAGGCGCGAGAAGGGATGCGGCCGTATGCCTCATACTGTACAAGCTTCTCGCCGAACCCTTCGGGTCCGGCCTGTTACCGATGCCTCCAGATGAAGTGACCATAAGCCCTGTTTTCTCAGTAGGGAAGCAGCTCAGAGACCCCTGCGGGTCAACAAGCGCCCCTCGACCCAGCTTGCGTGCCATCCGCTCCATGACGGTCACAGCTTCGCTGGCCGCCTGGACTGCTCAGGGGATGCCTTCGCAGATACTCAAGCATCCTAATGTTTGAGCGCTCCATAATACCGCACTTCCGGACTTTGAGCAACCTCAATCCATCGCCACGTAGATTGTCGCTCGAAGGGTCAAGAGGACGCCAGATGCAGGTGGCGGACCGCATGGCTTCCGACATCTCGGCAAAGGACTAGATCCCGGTAACCGCTTTCCGCCAGCGGCCGGTAGGTGGCCTCCCAGTCCAGTCCACGTCCTGGGAGTCCCCGCGGCGGCTTTCGCTCAGGTGGAAGTGACAAGATGGGGGCCGCCTTCCGGCTGGGATTGTAAAAGTCGTTCTCCTCGATGTTCATGTGGTAGGCGTCGAGAGGGATGGCCACGTTCGGCTCGCCCATCAGCTCCATGAGCTTGAGGGCTTAGTCGCAGGTGTTTACCAGGAAGGTCTCGCAGCGGTTAATAGGCTCGATACCAAAGGGTTACGCCCAACTCCCGGGCGGACTGGGAGGCTTCCTTCGGGCCGCGGCTGCCCCTCCCAGTCCAGTAGCCACTGAACCGTCAGCAGGTCTCCCGAACGGATCCCGATGCGTCC
>JALLOM010000397.1 GCA_027717865.1 Acidobacteria bacterium AH-259-O06
ATTGTGGCTGTTCCAGATTCGCCCCTTCGTCCGACATCACAATGGACTGATGATAGAAAAACTGAAGGCACTGGATGAGAAATTGCTCCAAGGAGAAAATCGGCAAATTTCGCTTCAGGAGCCCATATGATCCGCAGGCTTGCCATGAGTGTTCTCACGGGGAGCTCATTGACGCTCGCACTTCTGTCACCAGGAGTGACGACGTCCTTGCCTGCCTACCCCCTGGACGGGTACGAATACACGGGTATCCGGCGTTTGGCCAGTTATCAACTGATTCAAGAGGGAAAGATCGCCGGGAATTTTAGGCTGCCGCCGGGCGCACTTCTCTCACAGGCGGAGGTTCGGCTCAGACTGGCAGGCGTTAATGATTCCTACGATGTCGGCCCTGAGACTCGCTTGGATCCACAGCTTCAAAGGGGATTGGAGCGGATTATAGGTGGTCGCCGTTCCTTTTATCGGGTAGCGCTGCTGGACATCACCAATCCGGCCAAGCCACGGTACGCGGCAATTAATGAGGACCAGGGATACATCCCCGGCAGCGTGGGTAAGCTCCTGGTCATGACGGGTTTATTTAACGAACTGCAGAAAGTGTTCCCCGACAGTCTTGAGGCGCGGGCGGAATTGCTGCGCAAGACACAAGTGGTAGCTGACCCGTTCGTGCTTCCCAATAGCCACAGCGTTCCCGTGGTGAATACTGAGATGACGGCCGTCACTCACCGTTCTATCCGCGTTGGGGATACTTTCAGTCTCTGGGAATGGGTCGATCACATGGTCTCTCCAAGTTCGAACGCCGCGGGTTCGATGGTGTGGAAGCAATCCCTTCTCCTCAATGTTTTTGGCCGCGCCTTTCCCCCTTCCAGGAGTCAGGAGGCAGATTTTCTGAGGAATACCCCTCCTCAGGAAATGAGCGACAAATCCATTAAAATCCTGGAAGAGCCCCTGGTAGCGCTTGGCCTGAACACTGAAAAACTTAGGCTGGGCACCTATTTTACACGCACGGCTTCGCGGATCATCCCGGGCCGATCCAGCTACGCTACACCCCGGCAATTGCTGCGCTGGTTGATTAAGCTCGAGCAGGGCAAAATCGTCGACCAGTGGAGCAGTCTGGAAATGAAAAAGCTGCTTTATTTCACTCGTCGTAGGTACCGCTTCGCGGCTTCCTCCGCGCTCAGGGGCTCAGCCGTATTTTTCAAGTCAGGGTCTCTGTACAAATGCCGACCTGAACCCGGGTATGAGTGCGGGAAATACCGGGGCAATGTCCTGAATTTGATGCATTCTGTGGCAATTGTAGAATCCCCTGCACCAAAAGGGGGACCTCCTAGAGTCTACCTCAGTGCCATGATGTCCAATGTGCTGAAGATCAATTCAGCCAGGGAGCACATGGAAATTGCCACCAAGATCGAACAGCTTATTCAGTCTCTAAATCCATAGGACAGTACTTCAACTTCATTTTTTTGTAAATTTTGGGCCTCAAACGTGGTAAGCTGGCGGCTTTCGACAAAAGACTCCATGGCTATTCTTTGCCTAAGTTTTGTGGCCCTTTTTTTCATTTTCAACGCTTTTGAACGACCGGAAGATGAGGTATCTGTCACAAACGCGCATACTCTCGTTCTTCCAGATCCAGACCCTGGTCTCCAAACCACACTTGAGAGAGTACTCAGTCAACCTCCCTTTAAGCAATCGGTTGAGCAGCGCCGATTGTCTGTGGCTTTTGTTGACTTATCCGATCCGAAGGTGATTCGCTACTCCGGGGTTCAAGACGACACCATGCGCTACGCGGCCAGTTTGCCCAAGATCGCCATCTTGCTGGCTGTATTCGATCAAATCGATAAGGGAAATCTGACTTATACTCAGGGGCTGAAGCACACCATGGAGCAGATGATCCGCTACTCCAGTAATAAAGCCGCCAGCCGGCTGCTCTCACTGGTGGGATTTCCGTCCATTGCCGAGACATTGAAAGATCCTCGTTACGAGCTTTACGATCCCAAGCGCAACGGTGGGTTGTGGGTTGGAAAGGATTACGGCGGAGGGTTGGGCCGCTGGGACCGGGACCCGTTACACAATGTTTCTCACGGGGCTACAGCCAGACAAGTCGCACGGTTCTTTGTCATGTTGGACAAGGGAATGCTGCTCAATCGGTGGACTTGCCGCGAAATGCAAGAGATCCTCTCGCGACCCGGGCTTATGCACAAGTTTGCGAAAGGACTGGCCAATCGTCCGGGTTCGGCTATTTACCGCAAATCAGGGAGCTGGAAAAGCTGGCATTGTGATGCGGCTCTGGTGGAACGGGGTGACAAAAAGTACGTGGCGGTGGCCCTGCTTGAGAGCTTTTCCGCTGAAAATACGCTGTGCCGCCTGATCTTGGAACTGGACGACGTCATCCACTCGGATACGGTGCCTTTGAAGAGCAGAAATCGGAGATAGGAAGCGGGCGGTTCAGCGTTTGGCGTTGCTTTTGTTCAACTTCCTACCCTTTTTTTCTTACGATTCGTTCTACCATTCTCACAGGTGGACATATATCCGGACGGAAGACAGCCGGTTAGCGGGAGAACCATATGGCATTTTCGTCTCGATAGACGAGGTTTCATGAAGAGTTCAAGCTACAAGTCGTCAGCCTGGTATCCAATCCTCGCGGTAAGCATATCAATGGTGGGCTTTATCTCCATTAAAACAGGGCGGGACGCGGTATTCTTCAGTCAAGGAGGACTGCGGCAATTACCCCTGGTCTATATCTTGATGGCGATTGTTTCCGTACCGGGGGCAATGATTCATCTCGAGGCAATCAAAAGATGGGGAACGCGCAAAGTCAGGACCGGCGTCTTTGTTTTGACGGCTTTAATGTTCCTGTGCTTTGTGCCGTTCGTGGATCTGCAATACAAGACGCCCATGCTGGGCATGTTTGTTCTGGTCCCGGCTGCCTTTGCTGCCGTTTTCGCAGCAGCCTG
>JALLOM010000398.1 GCA_027717865.1 Acidobacteria bacterium AH-259-O06
GTGCTTCGCTTCGTAAATGCGGTAACGTTGTGGCGAGCGCGACGGTGTGGAGTTGGCGAAGCGACGACGACGCCATGCCGGTGTCCATCGTGGAGGAGGAGCGACACCCAGTGTGCGAATGCCAACCGATAAACTAAAAGTTTGTATGGTCGCGGCCGAAGCCTACCCCTATTCCAAAGTGGGGGGACTAGGAGATGTGGTGGCGGCTCTTTCAAGCGCTCTGCTGGAGGAGGGAATTGAGGTCCGCGTCTTTACGCCTTTCTATGCACACGTTGGTCGTTTCCCGCTGGAAAAGCGTGGGGAGCTCAACCAGATTTGGATGGGTGCTCGGCGCTGTGAGGGAGCATTTTACGTCGACAGCTCGGAATCGACCTTCGTCAACTATTTCATTGGGAATGAAGAGTTCTTCAATCGGGCAGGGATTTACCATTGTCCAGGGAGCGGGGAAGAGTATCTCGACAACTTTGAGCGATTTAACTTTCTCAGCCTGGCCTCTCTTCAAACCCTCAACCAAATGGAATGGAAGCCTGACGTATTCCATTGTCACGACTGGCATGCGGCCTTGCTCCCCGCTTATCTGAAATTGGGACAGGTAAGTGGTTTTCTGCAGAATACGTCTACTCTTTTTACAATTCATAATCTGGCCTACCAGGGAATCTTCGCGCGGGAAAAGTTCTTTTTGACTGGCTTACCGGAGGATTCGTTTTACCCCGCCAGTGCCTTTGAGCATTCCGGCAAGTTAAATATGATGAAGGCCGGGATTTGTTATGCCAGCTTGATTAATACCGTGAGTCCTCAGTACTCCCGGGAGATTCAAACTCAAGAGTTCGGGTGTGGATTGGACGAAGTCTTAAGGGAACGAAGGAATGACCTTTACGGGGTCCTGAATGGAATTGATACCCGAGTATGGGACCCTCAGTCAGACCCTTTGATTTTTGCGGATTTTTCGGCCGATGACATCTCGGGTAAGGGAATCAACAAGACGAGACTGCAGCAGCTGTCGGGCTTGGCCGAGCGAGATGTTCCATTGATTGGCATCATCTCTCGGCTAGCCGATCAAAAAGGAATCGACCTGTTTGTGGCCATCAAAGATGAATTGGATAGGATGGATTGCCAGTGGATCATTTTGGGAACTGGGTCGAAGACTTATGAGGATGAATTGGAAAGGTTCGCCCGGAGGAATCCCCACAGCTTCTCCGTACATCTCGAATTTAATGACCAGTTGGCCCATCGGATTGAGGCAGGCTCGGACATCTTCCTCATGCCTTCGCGCTACGAACCCTGCGGGCTCAACCAGATGTACAGTATGCGCTACGGCACCATCCCTGTTGTCCGGCATACTGGCGGACTGGCTGATACTGTTCAAGACTTCGACCCCGAGACCAGGAGCGGGAACGGATTCAAGTTTTACGATTACCGTCCTGAAGCGCTGCTGGAAGGTATTCAGAAAGCAGTGAAGACTTGGAAAGATAAGGCCCTGTGGCGCCAGCTTGTACGCAACGCAATGAGTACGGATTTTTCATGGCGAAGAAGTGCGCTGCAGTATATCGACCTATACCAAAAGGCCGTCTCACTTAAATCACTGTCCCGTCCTCGATGACAGCGTTCTTGGGTATGATCACAATACCATCTCGAATGTAGTAATTCTCGGCGTCGAGTTCTTGAATCCCGCTTGCGTTGCAGATCTGAACTCCTTCCCCGATACGAGCGTTTTTGTCAATGATGGCGTTTTTGATCGAAGAACCCCGACCCACTCCGAGTGGAATCGGCTGGTCCGAATCAGTGTCATAAAGGTCAGTCCCCATCATTAGTGTATTCACGATCTCCGCCTTTTCCCGAATCACGCTGCGAATTCCAATGATCGAATTGGAGATCTTCGAGTCCAGAATAAGACACCCCTCGGAAATCATGCTTTTTCGAATACGGCAATTGCACACGCGGCTGGGAGGCAGGAAACGGGCGTGTGTATAAAGCGGGTACTCCAAATCCAGTAAGTTGAAGTTCGGATTCTCCGAGAGTAAATCAAGATTAGCTTTATAAAAGGCTTCAACCGTTCCAATGTCCTCCCAATAACCGCTAAATATGTAGCCATACACCAAATAATCGGACAAAGCCGCGGGGATGATATCCCTCCCAAAATCGATCTTGTTTTCATCTTGTAAAACATCCAGCAGAACCTGGGTTCTAAACAGGTAGAGACCCATTGAAGCCATCAAGGGACGTTTGGAACTGGCACCGAACTTTTTCCGAACTGTGGAACTTATCTTCAGTCCTTCAAGGGTCCTGGCATCTTTCGGTTTCTCATAGAAAGCAGAAATCCGTCCGTCGTCCTCCAACTTGAGAATCCCATAACTCGAAGCTTTCTCAACCTCAACCGGGTTGCCACAGACGGTTACTTCGGCCTTCTGTTCCTGGTGGTATTTTAGGACTTCGCGGTAATCCATCCGGTATAGATGGTCCCCCGAAAGCACCAAGACGTAATTGACTTTGTAGGGTAGGATATGTCGAAGTGAGCGCCGCACGGCGTCAGCTGTCCCACGGAACCAATGAGAACTCTCGGGTGTCTGTTCCGCCGCCAGAACATCGACAAAGCCTTGTGAGAATAGGCTAAATCGGTAAGTCTGCGTGACATGGCGATTCAGAGACTCTGAATTGTACTGCGTGAGCACAAAGATTTTGTTAAGGTCCGAGTTGATGCAGTTGCTTATGGGAATGTCGATAAGACGATATTTTCCTGCCAGGGGTACGGCCGGTTTGGAGCGAACGAGGGTCAAAGGAAATAATCTGGTTCCTTTTCCACCTCCAAGGATGATCCCTAAGACATCCTTCACAACCCCATTCTAACATGCCGATTTTGCGCGAGGCTTCGTGGAGAAGTTGGAGAACTGGAGCAACTATGGTTTTCGGCCAGGCCCGCATTTC
>JALLOM010000399.1 GCA_027717865.1 Acidobacteria bacterium AH-259-O06
AGCAACTGGGTCTGAATGGCAACTGCAATTATGGCTCCCCACCCCTCCTAAATTAGGTTGTAAGAATTTGGGCCTTTGCCGCACTCACTCAAGAGGCCGCAAAGGATCAAGCCTCCCAATAGAGGCAAATCCGCTGCTAACGCAAAGTCGTTGGATGGTCGACGGCCGTAACTGATCAGCACAAGTCTTGGATCTCGTGATGAGGCTGAAATTAATCGAGATAGGAGAAAATCAAATGAGAAGAATCTCACGTATTATTTCGTTTCTAATGGTCATGCTCCTGATGCTCCCTGCCGGGGTTTCAGCCGGTCGGAAGCACAAGGACGTGGAGAATATAGGGAATCGGAAGATCAATGGAAGGATCGCCGGCCTTTTTCCAAATTTCGTCTCTCTCGAAAAGGAGATTCAACTAGGTGGCCAGTTTGCTCAGTTCTTTGAGGAAACAGCGCGTTTGGTGGAAGACCCGGTGGTGCTCGAGTACATTGATCGATTGGGGCAGAACATTGTCAAGCACTCCGACTCCAAAGTTCCCTTCGTCATCAAGGTGATTGACACCGACGAAGTGAACGCGTTTGCTTTGCCCGGTGGTTATCTGTATGTCAATAAGGGTCTGATTGTCGCAGCTGAAAACGAAGCTGAATTGGCCGGAGTATTGGCTCATGAAATTGCTCACGTGGCGGCCCGGCATGCCACCGAGAGGATGTCGAAAGGTCAGCTGCTGCAATTCGCGGCCATTCCCGCTCTTTTCGTGGGAGGAGGCTTGGCTGGGTACGGAATTCAAAATGGCTTGGGGCTGGGCATGAATCTGGCGGTTCTGGGAATTACCCGAAAATCGGAGGCAGAGGCTGACCAATTGGGGACACAGTATCTGTGGAACACAGGGTACGATCCTCAAGGGTTCATCACGTTCTTTGAAAAGCTCCAGGCTAAGGAGAAAGACAAGCCAGGGAAATTTACAAGTTTCTGGCGAACTCACCCTACCACGGAGAGTCGAATCGAAAAGGTCCAGGAGGAGATTTCACTCCTTCCTCCAAAGGAAGAATACGTTGTAAACGGTTCTGAGTTTGAACGGGTCAAGGCCCGGTTAGTCGAGATCGCCAATCAGAGAGAAAGATCGGGTGTTTCTCAGGGACAGGCAGATGCAAAGAGGCCAACCTTGAAGAGAAAGACGAACACCGGTCGCAAGGGAAAGGAAAAACCTACTCTGAAGAGGAACCGGCCCAGCTTGAAGAAGACAAAGGGTCAAGTAACTGATTGAAGAAAACCCGGCTACAGGGGCACGGCGTTGAACATGCCCCAGGTAGGTGGCCAGAGCGGGAAGCATGGCCTGGACGTCCACACCGGCTTGGTACCAAGTCAGCAAACGCTTCACCGCGAAGCGGTGTGCTGGTCCAGCGATTTTTGTCGTGAACTAGACCAGCAGACAGCCAATGCCGAGAAATTGCGGAACTCCCGTCATTTTGGGGAGAATCTCGGCGTGGTTCCGTTAACTTGACAGTGCCACTAGGAGGATTTTAGAGGATTTTTGCAGACATTCAGTTAAGCGACTGAACCGAAAGATATGGGGCTATGAGAACTTACTCAAGGATTCTGTAAATGGTTGCTGTACAAGGTGGACGACATTTTTCGGGAGGACAAGGCTACAACTCCTGGTATTTTTATTAATACAAGTACTTAATATCCTGGAATTATAGCTAATTTAAGGATATACTCTTCATATGTTACACCGGTTTTACCTGAGTATCTTCGATAACCTCCTGCAACCGAACAAGGTTCTGGTTATCTACGGCCCTCGACAGATCGGCAAGACCACGCTGGTTCGGGAGTACCTTAGGCGGACAAGCTTCAAGTATCGCTTTCATACGGGCGAAGACCTGCGCGTCCAGAATCTTCTTGGCTCTCGAGATTTGAAGGCGCTCCAAGAGTTCGCAGAAGGTCAGCAACTTCTGATCATCGACGAAGCCCAGCGCGTACCCGATGTCGGCCTGGGTCTTAAGATGCTGGTAGATCACGTCGACGGCATTCGAATCATTGCGACCGGCTCGGCGTCGTTCGACCTCTCGGGCAAGATCGGTGAGCCGTTGACGGGAAGAAAGACCACCCGAATCCTCTATCCCCTCGCCCAGATGGAGCTCCTGGCGGAAAGCGAAAAGTTCGATCTACGATCATCACTGGACGGATTTCTCCTCTACGGTTCGTATCCCGAAGTGCTGACCTCCACGAGCAAGGCAGCCAAAAAAGAATGCCTTCACGAGCTCGTCGGGTCGTATCTTCTCAAGGATATTCTGGAGCTCGAACGCGTCAAGAACCCGCGCCATCTGCTGGATCTCCTCAAGCTCCTGGCCTTCCAAATCGGCAGAGACGTCTCGCTGAGCGAGCTGGCCTCGAACCTCGGTATCGACGCCAAGACCGTGGCACGTTACCTCGATTTGCTGGAAAAGAGCTTCGTGATCGTGACGCTCTCGGGTTTCAGCCGCAACCTACGCAAGGAGATTTCCAAGAGCCGCCGTTACTTCTTCTTCGACAACGGCATTCGCAACGCCGTCATCTCGAATTTCAACTCCCTCGATCTTCGCGACGACGTCGGCGCGCTCTGGGAGAACTTTGTCGTCATGGAAAGGCTGAAGAAGAGCCACTATGAGCGGAGTTTCAAGAACTTCTACTTCTGGAGAACTTACGACCAGAAGGAGATAGATCTCGTCGAAGAAGCCGACGGCAAGCTCGCCGGCTTCGAGCTAAAGTATTCAAAACGGACGGTCAAAAAACCCGAGGAATTCTTGAGCGCCTATCCCGGAAGCACCTTCGAGGTGATGCACCGCCAGAACTATCTCGATTTTGTCACCTGACGAGTAAATAAGAAGTTGCTTTCTGGAGGCTAGTCTATCTGGGAGGGGAAAGTAGGTCAACAGAG